>CAIWAJ010000639.1:0-3891 GCA_903910565.1 uncultured Rhodospirillales bacterium | reverse complement strand
TGGCCGTTGCAGCCGTACCAGAAGCCGGGCACGCCGGGATGGCCGCAGCCCGCGGCATTGTCCTCCGGACCGTGGAGAGCGAATTCGTACCAGCTGGCCGGAACCCAGAACGGCTGATGCGGGTCGCCGGCGATGACGGGGTAGCCGGTCGCGGATTTGGTGCCGGAGATCGCCCAGTTGTTGGAGCCGGTGGCGTCATCCGTGCCCATTGGGTTTTCCGGCTTGGCGTAATGCGGCGGGATGGCGCCGGGGAGGACGAGGTTTTCGGAAGCCTCGGGCGTGAGATACAGGGTCTGCAATTCCGCCGGCAGCAGGGTGGAGGCTTCGGCGGCGATAATGCGGTCGATGCGGCCGTTGAGCGACCACCAGAAGCCGCGCGTGGTGGCGATCACGTCGCGCACCGTGAAGGGCTCCGGCTGGTAGCCGATGATGAGGAATTCGACCGGCAGGTCCGCGCCCATGGCGGTCATGCAGGCGTTGATGCCGGCGACGAAGGCGGCGCAGATGGCGCGGGTCGCGGGGTCGATCAGGATGTCCTCGCGGTCGCAGATCTCGGGGATGCCGACGGTGCGATGGGCGATATCGGCGGCGAGGTAGGACGGGCCAAGGATTTCCGCCTGGCGGCCGAGGGCGCGGCGGCGCAGGCGGTCCATCTGCCATAGCCGGTCCTCCGCCATGGCGAAGCCGAGGCCGAAATAGACGTCCGCGGTGGTGCCACCATAAATGTGCGGCACGCCGGCCGCGTCGCGCAGGATTTCGACCGTGCCGTTCACCGCCGCTGCCAGCGTGCGGTCGCGCGGCGCGGCGCGGCTTGCCAGCCAGGCGTCGCGGGCGGCCGGGAAATCGGCGTCGGGCGCGCGTTCACCGCGCAGGGTGGAGAGAATGGCGGCGTCATCGGGCATGGGGGGTCACTCGGGCGCTGGGTGGTTGGAAGGAAGCGGTTCTTTTTTGAAAAAAAGAACCAAAAAAATTCTATCAACAGGTTCGGAGTTGACTGGGGACACGCCGCGGCCAAACGGATAAAAAGTTTTTGCTTCTTTTTTCAAAAAGAAGCGCTTGCTTGTTTGCCTCATGGCCGCCGCACGGGTCGGCGGGTGAGTTCGAGCAGCACAACGGTCCCGACCGACAGCACCACCAGGATGGTGGAAATCGCCGCGATGGTCGGCTCGATCTGGTCACGCAGCGCGTTGAACATGCGCCGCGGGAGGGTGGAGTACTCGCCACCGGAGATGAAGAAGGAGACGATCACCTCATCGAAGGAGGAGATGAAGGCCAAAAGCGCGCCGGACAGCACGGGCAGGCGGATCTGCGGCAGGGTGATCGCCCAGAAGGCACGTGGCCAAGAGGCACCAAGACTGCGGGCGACGCGCTCCTGCGCCATGTCATAGCTGCGCAGTCCGGCACTGACGCTCACCACCACGAAGGGCAGCGACAGCATGGCATGTGCCAGCACCAGGCCGAACAGCGTGTTGTTCAGCCCGAGCATGGCATAGACGTAGAAAATGCCAACCGCGGTGAGGATCACCGGCACCAGCAGCGGCGCCAGCACCAGCATGCGCAGCACCCCGGTGGCGCGGAAGCCGCCGAGATGCAGCCCATAGGCCGCTCCGGTGCCGAGCGGCGTGGCGACGAAGGTGGTCAGAACTGAAACTTGCAGGCTCATCCACGCCGCGTCACGCCATTCCACCGAGCCGAGCAGCGCCTGATACCAGCGCAGCGAATAGGCGCGCGGGGGGAATTCCAGCAGGGTTGAACTGGAGAAGGACAGCGGGATGACGATCAGTACCGGGATCACCAGGAAGCCGATCACCAGGATCGCCAGGGCGTAGAGCCACAGGCGGGCGCGATGGGGGACGAAATCCTCGTTCACGCGCCGCCCACCTCGGTGATCCGCCGCAGCGGGAACAGCCGCGAGAAACCCCAGAAGATCAGGATGGTCGCCAGGAACAGCACCACCCCAAGCGAACTCGCCGCGCCCCAGTTGAAATAGGTCGCGACGTTCTGCTGGATCTTCATCGAAATCGTCGTCACCCGGCCGCCGCCGAGGAATTGCGGGGTGATGTAGAAGCCGAGGCAGATGATGAACACCATCACCGTTCCCGCCGCGAGGCCGGGGATGGACAGCGGCAGATAAACTTTGAAGAAGGCGGTCACCGGGCTCGCGCCGAGGCTGGCCGCGGCGCGCACGTAATCGCGGTCGATCGCGCGCATGTTGGCGTAGAGTGGCAGCACCAGGAACGGGATCATGATGTGCAGCATACCGATCGCCGTGCCGGTAAAATTATGCACGAGTTGCAGGGGTTCATCGATGATGCCCCAGCTCATCAACACCGAGTTCACCACGCCACGGCGCTGCAACAGCACGAGCCAGGCGTAGGTGCGCACCAGGATCGCCGTCCAGAACGGCACCAGCACCAGGGTGAGGGTTATGGAGGCGGCGCGGGGCGGCAGCATGGCGATCATGTAGGCGACGGGATAGCCAAGCAGCACGCTCAGCACCGTCACCAGCACGCTGAGTTCGAGCGTGGTGAGGAAGATCGAGCGATAGGCCGGCTCCGTCACCATTCGCGTGTAGTTCTCGAGCGAAAACGCGCCGTCCTCGATGAAGGAGAGCCAGAACAGCCAGCCCACCGGGATGAACAGCATCAACCCCAGGATGATAAAGGATGGCGCGGTGAGCGCGGCCAGCGCCGTTTTCTCCCGCCGCGCATCTGCGCGGATACCAGCGGCGTTCAACCCATCGGTCACGGAGCAGGCACCAGCAACGTGTCCACCGGGTCAAACCCGAGGCGCACCATGCTCCCCGGCGGCGGCAGTGCGGCGATCCGCCCGGCACGGGCAAGCTCGCGCAGGGTGACGATGTCCCCCCCCGCGAGCCGCACGTCAACGCGGACGGAATCGCCTTGGTAGACGATCTCGGCCACCTCGGCGTCGATGCCGTTCAGGTCTGGCGCGCCGCCAAGCACCAGCTTCTCCGGCCGCAATACCAACAGATAGGCCCCATCCTTCGGCGTTGCCGGCACACGCAGCACCTCATCGCGCCACCGCGCCACCCCACCCCCAACGGTCACCGGCACGAAGGTCGAATCGCCGATGAAATCCGCCACGAAATGGCTGGCCGGCGCCTCGTACAGCCGCTGTGGCGTGTCGATCTGCTGAATCTGCCCCTGGTCGATCACCGCGATCCGGTCGGACAGCGTCAGCGCCTCGCGCTGATCGTGCGTGACGTAGATCACCGTGGTACCAAGGCTGCGATGCAAATGCCGCAGCTCGATCTGCATCTGCTCGCGCAGCTTTTTGTCGAGCGCCGTGAGCGGCTCGTCCATCAGCAGAATGCCGGGCTCGAACACAATGGCCCGGGCCAGCGCCACCCGCTGCCGCTGGCCGCCCGAGAGCTGATCCACCCGGCGCCCCCCCAGCGCGCCGAGTTGCACCTGCTCGAGCGCCTGCTTCACCCGCCGCTCCCGCTCCGCTCCTCCCACGCCGCGTAGCGTCAGCGGAAACGCCACGTTTGCAGCGACATCCATGTGCGGAAACAGCGCATAGGACTGGAACACCACGCCCAGGTTACGCTTATGCGGCGGCGTGCGGACCATCTCGACATCGCCGAATTTCACGCTGCCGGCATCCGGCCGGGTGAACCCGGCCATGATCATCAGCAGCGTCGTCTTGCCCGACCCGGAGGGGCCGAGCAGGGTGAGGAACTCACCCTGCGCGACATCGAGATCCACCCCGTCGAGCGCCGCGACCTTGCCGTAACGGCGCACCAACCCGCGCACCGTGATCGGCAGCGCCCGTCCCGCGGTCATGCCGCGCTGCCCCTACGACCGCTCACTGTTGCAGGAACGCGTCCATCCGTTCCGTCAGCTTGTTGAGGTTCTCGCGCCAGTA
>CAIWAJ010000638.1:0-10738 GCA_903910565.1 uncultured Rhodospirillales bacterium | reverse complement strand
GGCTTTGAGTTGGATCAAGGCGGCACCGGCCCGCAGCGCTGAGACTGCGCCCGTCAACGGGAGAACAGTCATGGGCTACAAGGACATTCTGGTGCATCTCGACGCCTCGCCGCGCAGCGCCGTGCGCCTGCGGGTGGCGGTCTCGCTGGCGCGGCGCTTCGGCGCGCCTCTCACCGGCCTCGCGGTGGTCGACCTGCCGCCCCCCGACGTGTTCTACGGCTTCCCCTCCGCCTTCCTCGACGTGCAGCGCGCCGAGGACGTGATCGAGCAGATGCGCGCCGTCCGCCTCGCCGAAATCGCCCCCGCCGAGGCCGCTTTCCGCGCCGCCCTGGCCGCCGAAGGGCTGGAGGGCGAGTGGCGCTGCATCGAGGGGGTGGTGGACGAGACGGTGGCCCTGCACACCCGCTACGCCGACCTCGTGGTGATCGGCCAGCCCGACCCCAACGAGACCTCCTCCAAGGCCAGCGCCGTCTCCGCCAAGACGCTGATGACCTCCGGCCGCCCGCTGCTCGTCATCCCCTTCGCCGGCGATTACGGCGAGATCGGCCAGAACGTGCTGGTGGGCTGGAACGGCGGCGGCGAGGCGGCGCGGGCGGTGAACGACGCGATGCCGCTGCTGCGTGCCGCCGCCAAGGTCACGGTGCTGGCCATCAACCCCCGCCACGGCATCGGTGGCGATGGTGACGTGCCGGCCGCCGACATCGCACTCCATCTCGCCCGCCACGGGGTGAAGGCCGAGGCCGCGCACACCATCGCCAACGGCATCTCCGAGGGCGACGCACTGCTCTCCTACGCCGCGGATGTCGGCACTGACCTGCTGGTCTGCGGGATGTATGGCCATTCGCCCCTGCGCGAACGCGCCTTCGGCGGCGTCACCCGGAGCCTGCTGACGGAGATGACGGTGCCGGTGTTGATGGCGCACTGATCCGGTGCAACTCTCCAGGCCGGAAACGCCCGGAGAGGAACACCGAATGGCCCGCCGACTGATCGACATCTCGAGCCCGCTGATGGCCGGCATCGCCTCCGACCCGCCGCGGATGCTGCCGCAGATTGAGTATATCGACCACCACCAATCCGCCCCGGGAATCGCGGAATTCTTCGGCATCGGGGTGGACCAGCTGCCGGACGGCGAATACGCCGCCGTCGAGCGGGTGACCATCAGCACCCATAACGGCACCCATATGGATGCCCCCTACCACTTCTTCTCCACCATGAACCACGCACTCAAGCCGGGCGGCGAACCCTCCTGGCGGATCGACGAGGTGCCGCTGGAATGGTGCTTCCAGCCCGGCGTGAAGCTCGATTTCCGCCATTTCGAGGACGGCTACGTGGCCACGTCAGGCGATGTGGAGGCCGAGCTCAAGCGCATCGGCCACACCCTCGCTCCGCTCGAAATCGTCGTCGTCAACACCAGGGCCGGCAGCCGTTACGGACAGGATGACTACGTCGATTCCGGCTGCGGCATCGGCAAGGCCGCCACGCTGTGGCTGCTGGAGCGCGGCATCCGCCTCGTCGGCACCGATGGGTGGAGCTGGGACGCGCCGTTCTCCCACACCAAGCGCCGCGTGGAGGCGACGGGGGATGCCGGGTTGATCTGGGAGGGGCACCGCGCCGGGCGGGAGATCGGCTACTCCCACATGGAGAAGCTCAACAACCTCGAAACCCTGCCGGCCGACGGGTTCGAGATCGCAGCCTTCCCGGTCAAGGTCCATCGCGCCTCCGCGGGCTGGACGCGCGCCGTCGCCATCATCCCGGGTTGAGCACGATGTCACACAATCACGGCCCTTGGGGCTGCGCCTGCTGGGGCGCCGACGACCAGATCGGCGCCGCCAATCTCATCACCCAGGCGAAGCGCCTCGCCGCGCTGAAGGGCATTCAGACCGCCAAGGTCTACGATCTCTCGCAGATCACTGACGCCGGGGCGCCGTATATGCAGCCCAACCAGCCGCCCTTCCTGATGATGATGTGGTCCACCTGGCGCGACGCCATCCGCCGCCGGCGCGGCCACGGCATGACCAATGATGCCGGCTCCAACGTTGAGCGGGTGGAGATGACCATGCATGTCGGCACCCATATCGACGCGCTGGGCCACGTCTCCAAGGGCGACCGCCTGTACAACAACCGCAGCGCCGCCGACACACTGGGCGACTGGGGACTTGCCGCGCTCGGCATCGAGCAGGCGCCGCCGATGATCACGCGGGGCGTGCTGATCGACGTCGCCGGGCTCGATGGCGGCGCGCATCTCGGGCCCGGACGCGTGGTGACGCCGGACGACCTTGCGGCCACGCTCGCCCGCACCGGCACGGAGATTGAGCCAGGGGACGCGGTTTTCATTCGGACGGGCTGGGGCCGCTATTTCGGCGTCGACAACGCCCGCTATCTCGCCGGCGAGCCGGGGATCGACGTGCCCGGCGCGCGCTACCTCACCGAGCGGGGCGCCGCGATCATCGGCACCGACAACATGGCGGTGGAGGTGTTGCCAAACCCCGACAAAACGAAGGCGCTACCGGTGCACCAACATGCGCTGGCCGAGGCCGGGGTGCATTTGATCGAGAACATGGCGCTCGACGAACTGGCGGCGGACGGGGTGGCGACATTCTGCGCCATCGTGCTGCCGCCGAAAATCCGCGGCGCGACGGGGGCGCCGTTGCGGCCGGTGGCGGTGGTGTAGCGAACCCCTGGCATCGGACTTGCTTGGGATCGAGTCGATCACGGGCAATCGGGGGCCAGGGCATGGTGGAGCAGGGACGAACACCAAGCGAGGCGGCAGCGGCGATGCTGCGCGCCGATGCGGCGTTCGATTGCCCGGCAATCTGGATCACCCGGCTGTCCGATGCGGAGATTATCCGTAAAGCGGCGGTGCTGACAGCGGAAGGCCCACGCGATCGGCCGCTCTGGGGCATGACCGTCGCGGTGAAGGACAATATCGATGTCGCCGGCCTGCCAACCACCGCCGGCTGCCCGGATTTCGCCTATATCCCGGCCGCGAGCGCCGAGGCGGTGGCGCGATTGGAGGCGGCGGGTGCCCTGGTGGTGGGCAAAACCAATCTCGACCAGTTCGCCACCGGGCTGGTCGGCGTGCGCAGCCCCTACGGCGTGCCGCGCAATGTGTTCAGCGCCGCGCATGTGCCGGGCGGCTCCTCCTCCGGTTCGGCGGTGGCGGCGGGGATCGTCGATGCGGCACTGGGGACGGATACCGCCGGGTCCGGCCGAGTGCCCGCGGCATTCGGCAATATCGTCGGGCTAAAGCCGACCATCGGAAGCGTGCCGGCGCTTGGCATGGTGCCGGCGTGCCGCTCGGTCGATACCATCTCGGTGTTCGCCCGCAGCGTCGATGCCGCTTTGATGGTGCAGCGGGTGATCGCGGGGTTTGCCGCGGCCGATCCCTATTCGCGGCGGCCGCCGGCGGGGTATCTGCGCCGGGGTGGGCTTGCCGGAGGTCTGCGGCTCGCGGTGGCCGAGGTGGACGCGCTGTGCGCGCCGGAGGTGTCCCGGCTCTATCGCGCCGCCGCCGCGCCATTCGCGCCCGGCACGGTGGATATCGCGCCATTCCTCGCCATCGCCCGGCTGCTCTACGATGGGCCATGGGTCGCTGAGCGGACAGCGGCGCTGCGCGGGATGGTGACGACCCGGGCGGATTCGCTGCATCCGGTGACCCGGGCGATCCTGGAGGGCGGGCTGGAGCGACGCACGGCCGATGCCTTCGACGCGTTCCACGCTTTGGCGCACACCCGCCGCCTCGCGGAGGCGCTGTTCGCCGAGCATGACGCCCTGCTGCTGCCGACCGCGCCGTTCTGCCCGACGCTGGCGGAGTTGGAATCCGACCCGATCGGACCCAACGCCCGGCTCGGCACTTTCACCAACTTCGTCAATCTCTGCGACCTCGCCGCCATCGCGGTGCCGGCCGGTTTCGGCGCCGATGGACTTCCGGTCGGCGTGACAGTGCTTGGCCCGGCATGGTCGGAGGGGCGGATCGCGGCCATCGCCGAGGCGATCCATCGCCGCGCGGCAGGGTTGCCGGCCGCCGAGACCGCAGAGATGCCAGCCGGCGATGAGACCGCGCTGTTCTGCATCGGCGCCCATATGGCGGGGCTGCCGCTCAACGGACAGGTGACCGCGCTCGGCGGCCGGTTTCTGCGAACCGCGCACACGGCGCCAGTGTATCGGCTGCATGCGTTGGGCAACCGGCCGGGCATGGCGCGGGGCGCGCCAGGTGCGGCGATCACCGGCGAGGTTTGGGCATTGCCGACCGCTGCTATCGGGGCGCTTCTGGCGCAGGTGCCGCCGCCTCTGGGGTTCGGGACGGTGGCGCTGGAGGACGGGCCATGCCTCGGCTTCCTCGCCGAGGCGGCCGCGCTCGTGGATGCGCCGGATATCACATCCCATGGCGGCTGGCGCGCTTGGCGCGCGGCTGAGGAGGCGGGACAATGACAGAGGTGGAACTGGACGCATTCATCGACGCCGCGGTGGCGGTGCTCGGGCTGCCGATCGCGCCGGAGTGGCGCGCGGCGGTGCGTGGCAACCTCGCGCTGAGCCTGCGCATGGCCGCCCTCGTCGGCGCGTTCGAATTGCCGGACGAAGCCGAGCCGGCGCCGGTGTTCACACCATGACGGCAGGTCTCGCCTGGGCCAGCGCTGCCGAGATTGCCGCCGCCGTTGCCTCAAGGGCGACCACCGCACTGGCGGTCACCGAGGCGGCGCTGGCGCGGATTGCCGGGCGGAATGGCGTGCTGAACGCCTTTACCGACGTCACCGCCGCCCGCGCCCGGGCCACCGCGGCCTCGGTGGACACCGCTATCGCCGCGGGGAGGCCGCCCGGGCCGCTCGCCGGGGTGCCCTTCGCGGTGAAGAACCTGTTCGACATCAAGGGTCTGCCGACCCGCGCCGGCAGCGCGATCAACCGAGCGCGGCCGCCAGCGACGCGGGACGCGGTGCTGGTGGAGCGGATGGAGGCGGCGGGCGCCGTTCTGCTCGGTGGGCTCAACATGGGTGAATACGCCTATGATTTCACCGGCGAGAACGTGCATGACGGCGCCTCCCGCAACCCGCATGACACGGCGCGGATGAGCGGCGGGTCCTCCGGCGGCAGCGGCTCGGCGGTGGCGGGTGGATTGGTGCCGATTGCACTGGGGTCAGACACGAATGGGTCGATCCGGGTGCCGTCCGCACTCTGTGGCCTGTTCGGGTTGAAGCCGACCTATGGCCGCCTGCCGCGCAGCCGCAGTTTCCCCTTCGTCGGTAGCCTTGATCATCTAGGGCCGCTGGCGCGCACGGTCGCTGACCTCGCGCTGAGCTACGACGCGATGCAGGGATATGACGCGGCGGACGCGGCCTGCGCTGACCGTCCGGCCGAGCCGGTGAGCGGACGGATCGGCGATGGCATTGCCGGACTTCGGATCGCCCGCGCCGGGGGGTATTTCCGCACGGGGCTGATGGAAGAGGCGGACGCGGCGGTGAGCCATGTCGCCGCCGCGCTTGGGGTGACGCGGGAGGTCGAGATCCCCGAGGCGGCGCGGGCGCGGGCGGCGGCCTTCGTGATCACGACCACCGAGGGCGCCGCGCTGCATCTCGACCGGCTGCGCCGCCAGCCCGGCGATTTCGACCCGGCGGTACGCGACCGGCTGCTCGCGGGCGCGATGCTACCGGCGCCGCTGGTGCAGCGGGCGCAGCAATTCCGCCGCTGGTATCGCGACGCCGCATTGCGGTTGTTCGACGGGGTGGACGCGATCCTGGCGCCGAGCACGCCTTGTCCGGCGCCGCTGCTCGGGCAGCAGACATTCACGCTGGGTGGCGTCGAGCTACCGGTGCGTCCCAATCTCGGGATTTTCACCCAGCCGATCAGCTTCATCGGCCTGCCGGTGGCAGCCGTGCCGGTTAGCAATGGGAAACTCCCGCTCGGCGTGCAGGTGATCGCCGCGCCGTGGCGGGAGGACGTGGCGCTGCGCATCGCGGCGCATTTGGAGGCGAGCGGCGCCTGTGTGGCACCGCGGCCGGAGGGGGCGTGATGGAGATCGATATCCCGGAGGTGGTCGCCGAGGTGCGGGCCGAGTTCGCGCGCTACGAGGCGGCGCTGGTGGGCAATGACGTGGCGACGCTCGACGGGCTGTTCTGGTCCGGCGCGCAGGTGCTGCGCTACGGGATCGGCGAGAATCTCTATGGCCCCGCGGAAATCGCCGCCTTTCGTGCCGCCCGCTCGCCTGTTGGGCTCGCACGGCGGCTGTCGCGCACGCAGATCACCACATATGGCCGCGACATGGCGATGGCGGCGACGCTGTTTCATCGTGACACGACCCCGGGGAGGGTCGGGCGGCAGATGCAGACCTGGGTGCGAATGAAGGAGGGCTGGCGCGTGGTGGCGGCCCATGTGAGCGTGATCGACGAAGCGGGCTGAATTCGCACGACTATTGGGCGTTTGCCGATTTCGTACGCATATATTATCGTGATTCTTGTCAGAATTCTCACAAATGAGTGAGGTACAGGCAAGACTTGCCCGGCTGCGGGACATGGCACGCCCTTTGCGTTCCGCTCAAGCGATGATCCCGACGACGGGGCGAGGGGGCGGCGGATGACGATCGCGGCGGAGCCATATGCGTTTGCCTGGCAACCGGCAGCCTCGGCGCTGCTGATCATCGACATGCAGCGCGACTTCCTGGAGCCCGGCGGGTTCGGCGCCGCCCTCGGCAACGATGTCGGCCAGCTCCGCCGCACGATCGCGCCGAACCAGCGCCTGCTCGCGGCTTGGCGCGCGGCGGGGCTGATGGTGATCCATACCCGCGAAGGCCACAGGCCCGACCTCGGCGATCTGCCGCCGGCCAAGCACGCGCGCGGCGGCGGCCCGGTGCGGATCGGCGATGCGGGGCCGATGGGGCGCATTCTCGTGCGCGGCGAGCCGGGCCACGACATCATCCCGGAGCTTGCCCCGCGGCCGGGCGAGGCGGTGATCGACAAGCCCGGCAAGGGCGCGTTCTTTGCCACGGACCTCGAACACATCCTGCGCAATCGCGGCATCGGCCAGCTGGTGGTTACCGGCGTGACCACCGAGGTCTGCGTCAACACCACCGTGCGCGAAGCCAATGACCGCGGGTTCGATTGCCTCGTGCTGTCGGATTGCTGCGGCTCCTACTTCCCGGACTTTCACGCCGCCGGCCTCGCCATGATCAAGGCCCAGGGCGGGATTTTCGGCTGGGTGACCGGCTCTGACAGCGTTCTCGCCGCCATGGCAGCGGCATCCCCCCTCAAAGGAGCAGCGTGATGAGTGCATCTCTCGCTTTCAAGCCTAAGCTGTGGGTGCCCGGCGATTGGAATGCCCTGTTCGGCTTCGGGACCAATATCCTGGTGAACCTGCTGGTGTTGACCGGCCTGCTGCGCTTCGTGCTGCAAATGCCGGACAAGCTGGTATTCGGCCGCATCCTGCCGGCGCTGGGCACGATGCTGTTCCTCAGCACCGCCTACTATGCGTTTCTGGCCTGGAAACTCGCCAAGGAGAGCGGCCGGAGTGACGTCTGCGCCCTGCCCTCCGGTCTCAGCGTGCCGCATATGTTCGTCGTCACCTTCGTGGTGATGCTGCCGATCAAACTCGCCACCAATGACCCGATCCAGGCCTGGGAGGCCGGCCTGACCTGGGTGTTCATCCAGAGCTTCGTCCTGATGGCCGGCGGCTTCATCGGGCCCTACGTGCGCAAGATCACTCCGCGCGCCGCGCTGCTTGGCTCGCTGGCGGGGATTTCGATCACCTTCATTTCCATGAGCCCGGCCGCGCAGGTATTTTCGACGCCGGTGATCGGTGTGGTGTGCTTCGCCATCATCATGTCGAGCTGGTTCGGCGGCGTACGCTTCTTCGGCGGTGTGCCGGGCGGGCTGGTGGCGATCGCTGCCGGCACCGTGATCGCGTGGGCCTCGACGCTGGTGGGACTCGGCTATGGCGATCTCAGCCTGGCCAAGCTCGGCGGCTCCTTCTCGAGCTTCGGCTTCTCCTTCCCGCTTCCCGCGTTGGCGGAGGCGTTTGGCGGCTTCAAGTATCTCGGCGTGATCCTGGTGACCGCGATTCCCTTCGGCATCTATGACCTGATCGAGGCGCTCGACAATGTGGAGAGCGCCTCGGCCGCGGGCGACAGTTTCCCCACGACGCGGGTGCTGACAGCGGATGGGGTGATCAGTCTGATCGGTTGCCTGCTCGGCAACCCCTTCATCAACGCCGTCTATATCGGGCATCCCGGCTGGAAGGCGATGGGTGGGCGGATCGGCTACTCCTTCGTGACTGGGCTGGTGATGCTGGTGCTGACCTGGTTCGGCATCATGGCGGTGATCAGCTCGCTGATCCCCGTGGTCGCGATCCTGCCGATCCTGCTCTACATCGGCATGCTGATTGGCTCGCAGGCCTTCCAGGAATCGCCGCATCGCCACGCGCCGGCGATCGTGCTGGCTCTGCTGCCGCAGCTCGCCGCTTGGGGGAAGGTGTTGATCGACAATGCGCTCGGGGCGGCGGGAACGAACGCCGCGACCGTGGGATTCGGCAAGCTGGCGCAGGTCGGCGTGCTGTATCAAGGCCTTGAGGTGCTGGGCGGCGGGGCGACGCTGGCGGGGATCATCCTGGGAGCCATCACGGTGTTCATCATCGATCGTGAGCTGATGCGGGCAGCTTATTTCGCGCTGGCCGGCATGGTGCTGACCTTCTTCGGCTTCATCCATAGTGAAGCCATCGGCTTCGCCCGCTCGCCGCAGGTGGCTGTCGCCTATCTGGGCGTGGCGGCGGTGCTGTTCTGGTCGGCGAAATACGCGGTGATCGCGCCGGCGTCAGCGGAGCCGGTCGCGGCGGAATAGGTCAGGCCGGCTCCCAGGTCTGGCCGGGGCGCATCGCGATGAATGAGGATACGTCCAGCCCGGCGGCGGCGCGGGCCGTGGCGAGGTCCTGCTCCGGTTGCAGGATGGCCTCGTGGGTGAGTTGGAAGGTGCCCCAGTGATGGCCGAGGGCGACGGGCGCGCCAATATCCGCCTTCGCCTGCACGGCATCGGCCGGGTTCATGTGGGCGTTGATCATGAACCATCGTGGCTCGTAGGCGCCGATCGGCAGGATGGCGAGGTCTGGCGCGCCATAGCGGGCGCGAATGTCACGGAAGGTGGCGCCATCACCGTAGCCGGTGTCGCCGATATGGTAGATCAGCCCGGCGGGCGTGTGCAGCAGGAACGAACCCCAAAGCGCCATTCGCCGGTCGTTGAGACCGCGCGCCGACCAGTGCTGCGCGGGGACCAGGGTGACCGAGACATCCGCGGAGAGGGCATGGCGGTCGTGCCAGTCCAGCACGGTCATCTCCATGGCGCGGTTGCCGCCGCGGATGGTCCGGTCATTGCCGAGCGGGGTCACAATCCGCGGGCGGTGGGCGCGCCAGATCCGGGAGATGCTGCGTGTATCGAGGTGGTCGTAGTGGTTATGGGTCACCAGCACGACGTCGATCGGCGGCAGATCGGCCATCGCGACTCCGGGCGGGTTGACACGCTTGGGCCCGAGGAAGGGCAGGGGGCTGGCCCGCGTCGCCCAGACCGGGTCAATCAGCAGATTTAACCCGGCGACCTGGATCAGGAAACTCGCGTGACCGATCAGTGTAACCCGTAGCGATTCGGACCGTGGTGGCGGCTTGGCACCCGCGAAAGGGGAGGCCAGATGCTTCGGCCAGCGTGCCCGCTCACGCGAGAAGCGCAAATCCGCGAAGGTGGCGATGCTGCCCTTCGCGCGCGCGGCAGGTGGTTGGCCGGGCAGGAAGAAGCGTGTGCCGTCGAAATGGTCGCTGACGGGGCCGCTATAGTAGGGGTTGCGCGCGCTCATCGTTGATACGGCCGCGGCAGCAGGTCTCGCACCCGCCATTTCTCGGGGCCGGTCTGGCCAGGGAGGATGACGTGGGCTTCGGGCGCGTGGTCCATGAACAACTCCCGGCAGGCGCCGCAGGGGGCGACCACTGCGATCCGCCGGTCGGTCTCCTCCGGCTTGGGGTGGCGGACGGCTACGGCGGTGACGACGCTGCCGTCGCCTTCCAACACAGCGCGGCCAAACGCGATCGGCTCGGCACAGACGGACATGCGGCCGACCGTGGCGCCAAGGTGAATGCCGGTCCAGATGCGGCCGTCACGGCCACGGATGGCCGCGGCCACGGTGTGCCAAAACGGGCGATAATGGCGGCGGAGGATATCCTCCGCCGCCATGATCAGCTCAATATCCAGCGGGTCGAGGGGCAGGGTGCTCAGTCGGCGGCTTCCGCGTCGTCGGTTTCGGGGGCGGAGGTCATGGCGGCGGCGATCACCACGGCCTGGCCGCGGATCTTCTTCTCGATCGCCTCGGCTACCTCCTTGTGATCGCGCAGGAATTGCTTGGCGTTCTCGCGGCCTTGGCCAATGCGCTGGCTGTCATAGGAGAACCAGGAGCCGGATTTCTCGACGATGCTGGCCTTGACGCCGAGATCGAGCAGCTCGCCGACCTTGCTGATGCCCTCGCCGAACATGATATCGAACTCGACCTGGCGGAACGGCGGCGCCAGCTTGTTCTTCACCACCTTAACCCGGGTCGAGTTGCCGACCACGTCCTCGCGATCCTTGATCGAGCCGGTGCGGCGGATCTCAAGGCGCAGCGAGGCGTAGAACTTCAGCGCGTTGCCGCCCGTGGTGGTCTCGGGGTTGCCGAACATGACGCCGATCTTGAGGCGGATCTGATTGATGAAAATCAGCAGCGTATTGGAGCGCGAAACCGAGCC
>CAIWAJ010000637.1:0-12648 GCA_903910565.1 uncultured Rhodospirillales bacterium | reverse complement strand
GGCGTCGAGGTTGCGGCCACCATGGTTGGAGACCACCACGCCATCGGCGCCGGCTTCCATGCAGGCCACCGCATCGGCCGGATGCATGATGCCCTTGACCAGCAGCTTGCCGGGGAAGATGTCACGCAGCCGCTTGATTTCCGCGAGATCGACGGTGTCACTCAAAACCAGCCGCGGCGCGATGGTCGGCCGCGTGCGTGCGTTGTTGAACTCGGCGGGATGATTGCGCAGCTTCGGCATGCCGTCTTCCAGCAGGTATTTCAGCAGTGTCCCCAGCAGCCAGCGCGGATGCAACGCGATATCGGTGACATTGGCGACCGTCGGCTTGAACGGCAGACCGAAGCCATTGCGCGTGTTGTATTCGCGGTTCGGCGGCACCGGCGTGTCCACCGTCACCTGCAACACCTCGGCCCCGGCGGCGGCGACGCGCTTGGCCAGGTCATAGGTGATCTGGCGGTCCGGCCAGACATAGAGCTGGAACCACAACCGCCCGCCGACCTCCTTGGCCACCCGCTCGAAGGCGACCATCGAGCCGGTCGCCATCGTATAGGGAATGCCGGCCGCCTTGGCCGCGCGGGCGAGGCAAAGCTCGGCCTCGTACCACATCAACCCGGCGGCACCCGTCGGCGCGATCGCCATGGGCAGGCCCATCGGCTTGCCGAACAGCGTGGTCGACAAAGAGCGATTGGAGACGTCAAGCGGCGCGCGCGGCAGGACGCGCCACCGCTCGAACCCCTCGCGGTTGTTGCGCATCGCCAGTTCGTCCTCGGTCGCCCGATCGATGAACTCGAACAGCGACTTCGGCAGGCGCCGCTTCGCCGCCCGGCGGATATCGGCGATGTTGTAGCAATCATCCAAGGCAGCCATTGCCAGACCTCCTGACGGCGAAGGGTTCAGCCTAGAGCACCGGGAGCGAGTACGGAATGTCGTATTTCTTGTGCATGGCCTCAAGCTCGCCGGAATACTTCAGATAGAAGATGAAGGTGTTGATCCAGTTGAGCAGGTCCTGCTGGCCGCGACGCACGCCGATGGTGAGCGGGTTGTCGCGGATCGCGAGCTTGATCTCGAGCTTCTTGTCCGGGTTCTGCTTGATGATGAGCCCCGACGTCACGCTGCCGGTGACGACGCCATCGACCTGGCCGGAGAGCAGCGCCTGCATGACGCCGGCATCGTCGTCAAAGCGCAGGATGGTGCAATTCGCCGGCGCGATTGGCGTGAAGGCGACATCCTGCGTGTTGCCGCGCACGACCCCGATCTTGAGCCCGCCGGTGTCCGCCACCGTCTTGATCGCCCGCCCCTGCGGCGCCAGGATGACCTGCTGCACATCGGAATAGACTCCGCTGAAGGATACCTGAAGCGCGCGCTCCGGCGTCGGCGCGAACGTCGCGATCACCACGTCAACGCGGTTGTTGAGCAGCGTCGGGATGCGGCTGGGGCCGGTGACCTGGACGATTTCGAGCGCCACGCCCAGCCGCTTCGCCATCGCCTTGGCGACATCGACGTCAAGCCCCTCGGGCTCCATCGTCTTGCCCATGTTGCCGTAGGGTGGGTTGGTGACGTCGATGCCGACGAGCAGCTTCCCCTTCTTGAGGATGTCATCGACGGTTTGGGCACTGGCGCCGGCGGCGAACAGGCCGAGCAGGCTGGCGGCGAGCAAAAGGCGTCGGAACATGACGGTCTCCTCTGAGGTTAGGTTGACATTGGCGCGGTTCGCCGCGTCGAGACGGAGAGCCGCGTTTCGAGGCGCTGGCTGGCGAAGGACAGCGGCCAGCACAGCAGCATGTAAAGCCCGGCCACCACCGAGTAGACGGTGAAGGGCTGGAGCGTGACGTTGGAGACGAGCTGCCCGGCGCGGGTGATCTCGAGGAAGCCGATCAGCGCCGTTACCGACGTGCCCTTGATAAGCTGCACCAGGAAGCCGACGGTGGGCGCCACCGAAATCCGCGCGGCCTGCGGCAAGATCACCAGGCGCAACGTGCCCACCCAGGACAGCGATAATGCCCGCGCGGCTTCCCACTGCGTGCCGGGGATCGCCTGGATGGAGCCGCGCCAGATCTCCCCGAGAAAAGCCGCAGTGTGCAGGCTCAAGGCGATCATCGCCGCCGTCCAGGCATCGACGTTGATGCCGATGATGCCGAGGCCGAAGAACGCCACGAACAACTGCAACAGCAGCGGCGTGTCCTGGAACAGCTCAATGAACGCCATCGCCAAAATCCGCAGCAGGCGGCTTGGCTGCACCCGCGCCACCGCCACCAGCAGCCCGGCCACCCCGCCGATGGCGAGCGCGCACGCCGATAACGCCGCCGTCCAGCGCAAGGCGGTCACGATGAAGAAGAACTCGGTGGGTCCGAACGGACGCATCAGGACCAACCCCGCCGCTCGAACAACGCCGCGTAGGCCAGGCGGAACACCAGGCGAAACAGCGTCGCCATCACCAGATACATCGCGAGCACCACGGCATAGACCTCGAAGGCGCGGAACGTGCGGGATTGCAGCACATTGGCCGCCGATGTCAGCTCATCCGCCGAGACCGCCGAGACCACCGCCGAGCCCAGCAACAGGAGCACGAACTGGCTCGCCAGCGCCGGGAAAACCGCTTTCAGCGCTGGCCGGAAAATGATGAAGCGGAAAATCTGCACCGGCCGCAGCCCCAGCGCCTCGCCCGCCTCGATCTGCGCCCGCGGCACCGCCTCCACCCCCGCGCGCAGAATTTCGCTGGCATACGCGCCGAGATTCGTCGCCATGGTCAGCAAGGCGGCCTGATCGGGCGAGAGGCGGACGCCGGTCATCGGCAAGGCGAAGAACACGAAGAACAACTGCACCAGCAGCGGCGTGTTGCGGATCACCTCGACATAGGCACGCACCACAATCCCCGCCCAGCGCGGCCCGCTCATCCGAGCGTAGGCGCAGATCACGGCGATCCCGAGCCCGGCCAGCACCGCGAGTGTGGTCAGCCGAATTGTCAGCCAGGCGCCTTGCAGCAGAGTATCAAAGGCCGCGAAGACCGCGCCGAACTGGAATGTGTAGGAGATCACCCGGCGCGCGTCCCCACCAAGCGGACCACGGCGCCCCTTCCATCCCCGGACTCGCGATACGGGCCATATGCCGGCGCCATCCTCGGTCTCCCCATAGGCGCTCTGGCGGCGCACATGAGCGAAGTGGGGCATGCGGAATGGGGCGGGTCAAGTCATCGCATAGCGTGGCGATGGATCATGGCCGCGGGATCGCGCATGATCCACCCCACACCAAGGAAACCGTCATGCCCGCTCCTTTCTCCCTCGATACCTTCTCCCTCGCCGGCCGCGTCGCGCTGCTCACCGGCGCCTCACGTGGCCTCGGCCGGGCCATGGCCGAGGCGATGGCCCGCGTTGGCGCCCATGTCATCCTCACTGGGCGGGACCGCGCCGCGCTGGCGGAGGCCGTCGACGCCATCACGGGCGCCGGTTTCAGCGCCGAGGCGGCGGCCTTCGACGTCACCGACGAGGCCGCCGCCCAGGCCGCCATTGCCGATATCCTGGCTCGCCACGGGCGGATCGACATCTTCGTCGGCAATGCCGGCATCCAGCACCGCAAGCCCTTGCTGGAGTGGGAAACGGCCGATTTCACCCGCATCCTCACCACCCATCTCACCAGCCACTTCGCCCTCGCGCGCGATGTCGCACGCCCCATGCTGGCCCAGGGCAAGGGGCGGATCATCTTCACCACCTCGATCATGGGCCCGCGCGTCGCCCGCCCCACCGTGCCCGGCTACGCCGCCGCCAAGGGCGCACTCGATGCGCTGACCCGGGCGCTCGCGGTCGAGCTCGGTCCCAGGGGCATTACCGTCAACGCCATCGCGCCCGGTTTCTTCGGCACCGAGCTCAATACCGCCCTCGTCGCCAACCCCGAATTCACCGCCTGGGTCTCCGGCCGCACGCCGGTCGGCCGCTGGGGCGACCCCGGGGAGATCGCCGGCGCGGCGGTGTTCCTCGCCTCTGATGCCGCCTCCTACGTCAACGGCCACGTCCTCTACGTCGATGGCGGGCTGACGGTCGCGATGTGATGCGATATGGACGCCGTCCAGAACAAGGGACGCACCATGACCGAGACTGAAGGCCTGCCCACACTCTCCGTGACCGGCCACCGCGCGACGATCCGTCTGAACCGCCCCTCGGTCCATAACCGCATCGAGCCCGATGACATCGTCGAGATGATGCGCCTGTTCGACCTGGTGGACGCGACCCACGACATCCGGGTGCTGGTGCTCGCCGCCGGCGGCAAATCCTTCAGCTCCGGCTTCCACATCCAGTCGATCGGCACCCGCGCGGACTCCACCACCGCGGGCTTCGACGCCATGACCGACCGGCTCGAGCGCGTTCGCGTGCCGTCCATCGCGGCGCTGAACGGCGGCGTCTACGGCGGCTCCACCGACATGGCGCTGTCCTGCGATTTCCGCATCGGCGTGCATGGTATGAGCATGTTCATGCCGGCCGCACGGCTTGGGCTGCACTACTACCCCGGCGGCATGCAGCGCTACGTCAGCCGCCTCGGCGTCGATACCGCCAAGCGCCTGTTCCTCACGGCCGAACGCCTCGGCGCGGAGGAACTGCTGCGCATCGGTTTCCTCACCGACCTCGTCGCCCCCGAGGCCCTCGCCGCCACCGTCGAGGCCCGTGCCGCCATGATCGAGGCCAATGCGCCGCTCGCGGTGCAAGGGATGAAACTGGCGCTGAACGATATCGCCCGTGGCGACGCCAACCTCACACGGATCGCCGAGCGCGCCTCCGCCGTCGCTGCGTCCGCTGACCTGCAGGAAGGCCGCCAGGCCTGGGTCGAGAAGCGCGCTCCGCGGTTCAGGGGAGTCTGAACCAGCACGCTGACGCACTCGCGCCCCGCGGTACATCGAAAAACCCCGCCGCGGTCACATCAGTGACCATGGCGGGGGCTTCGGACTCGATCGACAGACTGAAACCAAGCGCCTGACCGCGAGACCGCGGCCGGGCGGAATCGTCAGACCTCTTCTTCCTGCTGGTCGAGCAGCGCCTCAAGCCCGACGACATCGGGTTCCTCGGCGGCCTGGCCGACCGCCTCGCCGCGCGTCTGCTTATCGGCTTCCTCGACCGAACGGGCCACGTTGACCGTCACCGTCATCGAGACTTCCGGATGCAGCACGACGCGCACCTTGGTGAGGCCCAGGGTCTTGATCGGCTGGTCCAGCACGATCTGGCTGCGCACCACGGTCAGACCGCCGGCGGTGCAGCCCTCGGCGATATCCCGCGAGGAGACCGAACCGTAGAGGCTGCCGGATTCGCCGGCCTGGCGGATGATCACCACCGAAAGCCCGCCCACCCGCTCGGCAACACGCTCGGCCTCATCGCGCCGTTTGATGTTCTGGGCTTCGAGCTGGGCCCGCTGCTCCTCGAACTTCGCGAGGTTGTCCTTATTGGCGCGGATCGCCTTCTTCTGCGGCAGCAGGAAGTTGCGGGCATAACCCGGCTTCACCTTCACCCGCTCGCCCATCTGCCCCAGCTTCTCGACGCGCTGCAGCAGGATCAGTTCCACTTGTGCCATTGCTCTGCGCTCCTCAGGCCACGGTGTAGGGCAGGAGGGCGAGGAAGCGGGCGCGCTTGATGGCGTTGGCCAGCTCGCGCTGCTTCTTGGCCGACACCGCGGTGATGCGGCTCGGTACGATCTTGCCGCGCTCGGAGAGGAAGCGCGACAGCAGGCGCACGTCCTTGTAGTCAATCACCGGTGCGCCAGCGCCCGAGAACGGGCAGGACTTGCGGCGGCGGTAGAACGGCCGGCGGGCGCCCACGGCGGAGCGGCGGGCGGCGGGGTTGACGTCTTCGCGATCAGTGTCGGACATCGCTCTTACTCCTCAATGCCACGGAATTCGCTGCGGAACTCTTCGCCACGCGAATCATCGCGGGCGCGGAACTCCTCGCGGTCGTCATAGCCACGCTTGCGGCCGCTATCGAAGCGCCCGGCAGCCTTCGGCCCGCGGAAGCTCTTCTCGCGATCGTCGGACTTGCGCGACAGGATCGCGCTCGGGACGTCGTCGATCGCGTCCACGCGAATGGTCATGAAGCGCAGAATGTCTTCGTTGAGCCGCAACTGCCGCTCCATCTCGTTGATCGAGGCGGGCTTCGCGTCAATGCCGAGGAGCATGTAGTGCCCCTTGCGGTTCTTCTTGATGCGATAGGCAAGGCTGCGCAGGCCCCAGTATTCGCGCTTCTTGATGCATTCCGGCCCGCGGATCTCATCCGCAGGCGGCGGCGCCACGCCGGCCTCGGCGTCAATCTGCGCGCCGATTCCGTCGGCGATGAGCTCGACCTGCTGTTGCGTGACGTCATTGCGTGCGATGAACACGCATTCGTAAAGCGGCATATGACCCCCTCTGGATTGTCAGCCCCGGACCGGATGAGTCCCGCGCCGGGATGGCGCGTGGGCATAGCCGGGAGACACCGTCTCTCCCGGCAGGGAAGCGGCGGCTTATACAGCGATCCCGCCGCGATGCAAGCCCAACCCGCCGCCGCTGCCAATCCGCCCCGGGATTTGACACCTCGCGGGCCTGCCGTTACCCCGCTGACAAGAATATGGGAGAGACCCGATGCCCGTGCACGCTTTCGTTTTCCCCGGCCAGGGCAGCCAGGCGCCCGGCATGGGGCGCGACCTCGCCGCCGCCTTCGCCGCCGCGCGCGAGGTCTTCCAGGAGGTCGACGATACGCTCGGCCAGAAACTGTCCAAGCTGATGTTCGAGGGCCCGGCCGAGGAGCTGACCCTGACCGAGAACGCTCAGCCGGCCCTGATGGCCCACTCCCTCGCCGTGCTGCGCGTGCTCGAAGCCGAGGGCGGCTTCAAGCTGGCCGACCGCGCCGTCGTCGTTGCTGGCCATTCCCTCGGCGAATACTCCGCGCTCGCCGCCGCCGGCAGCTTCTCCATCGCCGCTGCCGCCCGGCTGCTCAAGCTGCGCGGCCAGGCTATGCAAAAGGCCGTCCCCGCCGGCGAAGGCGCCATGGCCGCGCTGCTGGGCTGCGAATTGCCGCTCGCCATCGAGATCTGCGAAGCCGCCGCCGAGGCGCCGGACGGCAAGCGTGAGGTGATCGACCCCGCCAACGACAATGGCGGCGGCCAGGTGGTGGTCTCCGGCGCCAAGGCCGCGGTCGAACGCGCCTGCGAGATATCAAAGGCGCGCGGCGTGAAGCGCGCCATGATGCTGCCAGTCTCCGCCCCCTTCCATTGCCGCCTGATGTCCCCGGCCGCCGACGCCATGGCCGAGGCCCTCGAACGCACGCCTCCCGCCGCCCCCGCCGTCCCGCTGATCGCCAATGTCGCCGCCGCCAAGGTGACCGCCCCCGCGGAAATCGCCCGCCTGCTGGTCGCGCAGGTGACCGCCACCGTGCGCTGGCGCGAATGCGTGCTGGCGATGAACGCGCTCGGCGTCGACTCCTATCTCGAACTCGGCTCCGGCAAGGTACTCACCGGCATCGCCAAGCGCCTCGCCCCGGACGCTGCCGCCACGTCCGCCGGCACGCCCTCCGACATCGAAGCCCTGCTCAAGACCCTCTAGGAGACCGCCATGTTCCGTCTCGATGGGAAGACCGCCCTGGTCACCGGCGCCTCCGGCGGCATCGGCGCCGCCATCGCCGCCGCGCTGCATGCCCAGGGCGCCATTGTCGTGCTCTCCGGCACCCGCCGCGACGCGCTCGACGCCGTCGCCGCCGCGCTCGGCGAGCGCGCTTTCGTCTGCCCCGCCGACCTCAAGGACCCCGCGGCACCGGACGCCCTGGTGGCCGCCGCCGAAGCCGCCGGCGGGCCAATCTCCATCCTCGTCAACACCGCCGGCTTCACGCGGGACATGCTGGCCCTGCGCATGAAGGACGAGGACTGGCAGGCAGTGCTCGACGTCGACCTCACCGCCCCCTTCCGCCTTGCCCGCGCCACGCTCAAGGGCATGCTGCGCCGGCGCGAGGGCCGCATCATCGGCATCGGCTCCATCGTCGGCGCCACCGGCAATCCCGGCCAGGCCAACTACGCCGCCGCCAAGGCAGGCCTGGTCGGCATGACCAAGGCGATCGCCCTCGAAGTCGCCAGCCGCAACGTCACCGTCAACATGATCGCCCCCGGCTTCATCGCGACGCCGATGACCGACGCGCTGACCGACGCCCAGAAGGCCAAGCTCAACGAGCAGATCCCCCTCGGCCGCATGGGCACGCCAGCCGACATCGCCGCCGCCGTGGTCTATCTCGCCGCCCCCGAGGCCGCCTGGATCACCGGCGCCACGCTGCACGTCAACGGCGGCATGGCGATGCTGTGACACACACCGGCGGTTTCGCTTCGCCGGCAGTTTGTGTCATCATGGCGCCAACAGGAGAACTCGGATGCGCGCGATTTTTGTCATGATCAAATGCGACATGGGCAAGGTCTACACCGTGGCGAAGGAGGCGGTGGACACCATCCCCGAGCTCTCCGAGCTGCATTCCACCTCCGGCCAGTACGACCTGCTCGGCAAGTTCTATCTCGAACCGGACCAGGACACCGGCCTGTTCGTCACCGAGAAACTGCAAACCCTGCCCGGGGTGAAAGACACCTACACCCTGGTGACGTTCAACGCCTTCGCCGGCCGGTAAGTAGCACAACAGATAGAAAGTTTTTGCTTCTTTTTCCAAAAAGAAGCGCTTGCTTCCTTATCCCTCGCTCACCACCGCCAACACCTCCGCCCCATACCGCAGCAGCTTGGACGCGCCGATCCCCTTGATCCCGCCCAGCTCATCGAGCCGCCGCGGCCGCACCGCGGCGATCTCATGCAGTGTGGTATCGTGGAAAATAACGTAGGGCGGAACCCCCTGCAGCTTCGCCGCCCCCGCCCGCCACTGCCGCAGCGCCTCGAATAATGGGCCTCCCACGGCGGCCGACGCCGCACCGCGCTCCTGCCGCCCCCGCCCGCGGGGCCCCACCGCTGCCTTCGGCCGCCCGGTATCGTCGCGCAGCATCACCGGCTCCTCACCGCGCAAGATCGGCCGCGCCCGCTCCGGCACGAGGCGCAGCGTGGCGAACTCCCCAGTCTCCACATCCAGCGCCCCGTGCGCCACGAGCTGGCGGATCACGCTGCGCCAGAACTCCTTGCTGCGGTCCGCCCCGATCCCCCAGGTCGGCAACTGGTCGTGCCCCCATTGCACCGCCGCATCGCTTGTCTTGCCCAGGAGCACCGAGATGATGTGCAGCGCCCCGAAGCGTTGCCCGGTGCGATACACCGCCGACAGCGCCTTCTGCGCCTCAATTGTGCCGTCGAACACCGGCGTCGGGCTCTCGCAGGTGTCACAATGCCCGCAGGCCGCGCCCAGCTCCTCACCGAAGCAGCGCAGCAGCGCCTGGGTCCGGCATTCCACCGTCTCCGTCAGGTTGATCATCGCCTCGAGCCGGTCGCGCATGCTGCGCTTCTGCTCCTCCGGCGCGGTCGAGACCTGCATGAAATAGCGCGCCCGCGCGATGTCCTCGCCGCCATACAGCAGCAGCGTGTCCGACGCCGCCCCGTCGCGCCCGGCGCGGCCAATCTGCTGGTAGTAGCTCTCAGGACTATCGGGCATGTCGAGATGCACGACGTAGCGGACGTCCGGCCGGTCGATCCCCATCCCGAAGGCGATCGTCGCCACCACCGTCAACGCCTCGCCGGAGCGGAACCTCGCCGCCGCCGCCCGCTTCTCCTCCGGCGGCAACCCGGCGTGGAACACCACCGCCGGGTGCCCATGTCCGTTCAGCCAGGCCGCGATCCGCTCGGTCTTGGCCCGGCTGCCGCAATAAACAATCCCCGCCTCGTCCGCATGCCGCCGCAGCAGCGCTTGAAGCTGCGTGGTCTCCCCGCTCTTCGGCTCGATCGCCAGATGCAGATTGGGCCGATGGAACGAGGCGACGAACACCGCCGCCTCTTCCATCGCCAGCGCCTGCAGAATGTCGGCGCGCGTGCGCACATCCGCCGTCGCCGTCAGCGCGATCCGACGCACCCCCGGAAAAAACGACGGCAGCGCCGCCAACTGCCGGTATTCCGGGCGGAACTCATGCCCCCACTGGCTGACGCAATGGGCCTCGTCGATGGCGATCAACGAAATCTCGCGCCGTTGCAGCCGCGCCAGCGTGCCCGGCAACAGCAGCCGCTCCGGCGAGACATAGATAAGGTCCAGCTCCCCCGCATCCAGCGCCACCCCGGTCGCCCGCGCCTCCTCGGGATCGAGGTCGGAATGCATCGCCCCCGCCCGCACCCCCAACTGCCGCAACGCCGCCACCTGGTCGTCCATCAACGCAATCAGCGGCGACACCACGATCGCCGTGCCCGGCAACGCCAGCGCCGGCACCTGGTAGCACACCGACTTCCCCCCGCCGGTCGGCATCAGCACCAGCGCGTCACCGCCCCCCAGCACGTGCTCGATCGCCGGCTGCTGCAGGCCGCGGAACGACGAATAGCCGAAAACCTTCGCCAGAATCGCCAGGGGCGCCCGGTCCTGCCGGGCGGCATCTTCAAGAATTGCGCTCACGGAAGGCGTATAGCGGCCGCGCCGAGTCGGCTCCGCGCCATCAGGGACGTGAGGAAGAAAGCGCTTCTTTTTGAAAAAAGACGCAAAAACTTTCTATCCGTTTGCACCGCACTCTCCCGGGAGGCCGCGAAGCAAACGGCTAAACGTTTTTTGGTTCTTTTTTTCAAAAAAGAGCTGCTTCCTTCCCTATCGGTTGGCCCCCTTGATCGCCGTAATCACCGCCTCGGTCACTTCAGCGGTCGTGCACTTGCCGCCCACATCCGGCGTCAGGATCCCCGCCGCGCACACCTGCTCCACCGCCACCATCAGCGCCGCCGCCGCGCGCGCCTCGCCGAGATGGTCGAGCATCAGCGATGCCGTCCAGAAACTCGCGACCGGATTGGCGATCCCCTTCCCCGTGATGTCAAACGCCGAGCCATGGATCGGCTCGAACATCGAGGGAAACCGCCGCTGCGGGTCCACATTCCCGGTCGGCGCCACACCGAGACTGCCGGCCAGCGCCGCCGCGAGGTCGGAGAGGATGTCCGCGTGCAGATTGGTCGCCACCACCGTGTCGATCGAGCGCGGCTTGGCGACCATGCGCATCGTCATCGCGTCAACCAGCTCCTTGTCCCAGGTCACGTCCGGGAAATCGGCCGCCACCTCGGCGGCGATCTCGTCCCACATCACCAGGCCGAACTTCTGCGCGTTGGACTTCGTCACCACCGTCAAATGCTTTCGCGCCCGCCGCCGCGCGCAATCGAAGGCGAAGCGCATGATCCGCTCCACGCCGACCCGGGTGAAAATCGCCACCTCGGTCGCCACCTCCTCCGGCAGGCCGCGATGCGCCCGCCCGCCATGCCCGGCATATTCGCCCTCGGAGTTCTCCCGCACGATCAACCAGTCGAGATCCCCCGGCCCCACGCCACGCAGCGGCGAGGTGATCCCCGGCAGCACCCGGGTCGGCCGGATATTGGCGTATTGGTCGAACCCCTGGCAGATCGGCAGCCGTAGCCCCCACAGGCTGATGTGGTCGGGGATGTCCTGCGCCCCCACCGCGCCGAAATAGATCGCATCCGCCCCCTTCAGCCGCGCCAGCCCATCCGCCGGCATGAACACCCCATGCTTGCGGTAATAGGCCGAGCCCCAGTCATATTCATCGACTTCTAGCTTGAACCCGCCATCCCGCGCGGCCAGCGCCTCCAGCACGGCAAGCCCGGCGGAGATCACTTCGGGGCCAATGCCGTCCGCCCCGATGGCGGCGATCCGATGGGTACGCATGCGGTAAACTCCTGGCGTCAGGGCTGAATGGAAGGCGGCACGGCCCCGGCGGATTGCCAGCTCCGGCCGGGCGCGGCGGCCACAAGCTCCGCCGTATAGGGATGATCCGGTTCGAGCAAGACCTTCACCGTCGGCCCGAACTCCACCAGCCGCCCGCGCTGCATCACCGCGATGCGATCGGCGATCCCCGCGGCCACCCGCAGATCATGGGTGATGAACAGCATTGTCAGCCCCCGCTCCCGCCGCAGCCGGTCGAGCAGCTCCAGCACCTGCTTCTGCACGGAGACGTCGAGTGCCGAGACCGCCTCGTCGGCGATCACGATCGAGGGCCGCATCGCCAGCGCCCGCGCAATACCGATCCGCTGCCGCTGCCCGCCCGAGAACGCCTCCGGCTTGCGCCCCAGCGCCTCGCGCTGTAACCCCACCAGCTCCAGCAATTCGCCGGCCTGCGCGCGCGCCGCCCGCACATCGAGCCCACCCAGCACCCCCGCCCGCGTCAGCACCGCGCCGACCGTGCGGTTGGGGTTGAGCGAGCCGAACGGGTCCTGGAACACCATCTGGATCAGCCGCCGCCGCCGCATCAGCGCCTTGCCGCCGAGTTTTGCAAAATCGACGTCCTCGATCAGCGTCCGCCCGCCATCCGGCGCCAGCAACCGGATCACCGATTTCGCCAGCGTGCTCTTCCCCGAGCCCGATTCGCCGACGATCGCCACCGTCCCCCCGGCCGGCACCTCGAACGTCACGTCATCCACCGCGCGCACCGGCCCGAAAGACCGGCTCAGCCCCTCCAGCCGCAGCGCCGCCACCTCGCTCGGCGCCGGGCGCGCCTGCGGCACCAGCGACGGCACCGCGGCGATCAGCTGCCTCGTGTATTCATGCC
>CAIWAJ010000636.1:0-1711 GCA_903910565.1 uncultured Rhodospirillales bacterium | reverse complement strand
GTAGATCAGGATCAGCGGCGCGATGGCGATGATCGGCGTCACCTGCAGGATGATGGCGTAGGGGAACAGGCTCGCCTCGATCCAGCGGGACTGCGCGAAAATCAGCGCGAGTCCGCCGCCGCCAATCACCGCGGCCGCCAGGGCAGCGAAGGTGACGCCGAGGGTGACGAGCAGCGAGGCCCAGAGATTGGGCCAATCCTCCACCATCGCGCGGGCGATCGCCAGTGGCCCGGGGAGCAGATAGGGCGGGATGTCGTTGGCCCGCACCAGCCACTCCCAGCCGATCAAGAATAGCAGGCCGACGAGCGTTGGCAGGAGGAAGCTCGCGGCCCGGCTCATGACATCGCCGCCTTCAACGCCGCCGAGACGGTTCGGCAGGCCTCGTTATAGGGGGCGCTGGTGCGGTAGGCCTCGTCGCGCGGGCCGGCATCGGGCAGCGCGATATCGGCGACGATCCGCCCGGGGCGCGGCGCCATCACCAGAATGCGGGTGGAGAGGAACACGCTTTCGTAGACGCTGTGGGTGACGAAGGCGACGGTGAGGCCGGACGATGCCCAGAGGCCGAGCAAATCCTCGTTCAGCCGCAATCGGGTGATTTCGTCGAGCGCCGCGAAGGGTTCGTCAAGCAGCAGCAGCTTCGGCCCGGGGACCAAAGCGCGGGCAATGGCGACCCGCATCTTCATGCCGCCCGAGAGCTGTCGGGGATAGGAGGCCTCGAAGCCGGCGAGCCCGACCTGTGCCAAGGCGGCTTCCGCCCGCGCTTCGGCCTCGCTTTTGCCGATGCCAGCGATTTGCAGGGGCAGGCGGACATTGCCGAGTACCGTGCGCCAGGGCATCAGCGTCGGCTCCTGGAACACGTAGCCGAGCCGCTCTTGTCGCGCCCATTCCACCCGCCCGGCGCTCGGCTCGGCCAAGCCGGCGATCAGCCGCAGCGCAGTGGATTTGCCGCAGCCGGAGGGGCCGAGCAGGCTGACGAACTCGCCCGTGCCAATCGCGAGATCGACGCCGCGCAGCGCCTCGGTGCCGTTGGAAAAGGTCTTGCCGACGCCGCGCAGCGCGACGATGTCCATGGCGCCGCTTGGCGCGGCGACCGTCACGGGGCGCGCATTTCGATGGCGTGGCGGCGGTTGACGAAGCCCAGCGTATAGCCGCGCTGAAAATCGAGATCGGGCTTGTGCAGCCCGGCCGCCACGGCAGCATCGAAGAACGCCTTCCAGCGCGCATCCGTCATCGCGCCGATGCCGAGGGAGTGACTATCGCCCGAATCCACCAGACCGCTTTCGCGCATCACCTTGATGGCGAAGGCGATGGTGTCCTCCGTCATGTCCTTGTTGGCGGCGCGGATCAGCGCGTTGCCGGGGGCGGGGTCACCATAGATGTAGGAGTACCAGCCCTCGATGGAGGCCTCGACGAAGGCACGCACGATCTCCGGGCGCTCGCGGATGGTCTTGGCCTGGGCGAGGATGAGGTCGCAATAGCTGGTGAAGCCGTTATCGGCGAGCAGGTTGACCACCGGGCGGATGCCGGTCGCGCGCTCGATCTGGAAGGGCTCGGAGGTCACGAAGCCCTGCTGGATGGCGCCGCGGTCGGCGAGGAATGGCGCGAGCTGGAAATTATAGGGGCGGATCTGCGCGTCGGTGAAACCGAATTTCGCCTTCAGGAACAGAAACCAGCCATTGCGCGCGCCGGCCGAGATCATGATCGGCTTGCC
>CAIWAJ010000635.1:0-7355 GCA_903910565.1 uncultured Rhodospirillales bacterium | reverse complement strand
GCGTTTGGATTCTTCGCGGGGTTTGCGGGCGCGGTGGGGGATGCCGGCGAGGAGGCGGGCCATGAGGCGCTCGAAGCGGGCGCGGGTGCGCAGGAGGTAGTTGTAGATGATGAGGCCGGGGACGGGCGGGTTGGGAGTGGGGTTGAAGGCGCGGCCGATCGCTTCGCACAGTCCGCCGATGGCCATCACGAAGCGACGGATCGCCTCGGGGGTGCCTTCGGGCAGGCGGGGGGTGTGGAAGTGATGGAACATGTTGGTATGTTTAATCTCATCGTCACCGACATGCAAGAGAAAAATTGCATGCCGGTGAAGATTTTTTGCGGAAGCGGGAGGAAAGCGGATAAAAGTTTTTTGCTTCTTTTTTTCAAAAAAGAAGCGCTTGCTTTCCTCCCTAAAGCGCGCGCAACCCGTCCATACCCGCCTTCAGCGCCGCGGTGAGCATGATGATATCGTTGGAATAGATGATGAACCGGTAGCCGCGGGCGAGCCAGCGTTTGGCGGCGTCGGGCGAGGTGATGAGGCAGGCGCCGTGTTTGCCGTTGGCCTGGCAGGCGGCGATGACGCGGTCCATCGCCGCCTCGAAGGCGGGCGTGTCGTACTGGCCGGGGGTGCCGAGGGAAACCGAGAGGTCCATATGGCCGATGAAGGCGATGTCGATGCCTGGCGTGGCCATGATGGCCTCGATGTTCTCCACCCCGCGCACGGTTTCGATCTTGGCGATGATAAGGGTGCGGGCGTCGGCCTCGGCGATGGAGCGGGGGAGATCGACGCCGCGGTAGTCGTCATGCGCGATGCCGAAGGCGGCGCCGCGCGCGCCGGCGGGCGGGTAATGGGTGATGCGGGCGATGGCGGCGGCCTGCTCCGCGGTTTCCACGACGGGCACCATGAGGCCCATGGCGCCGCTGTCGAGCGGCTGCACCAGCAGGTGGTAGTCGTGCCACGGCACGTTCACCAGCGGCACGATGGGCAGGCCGTTGGTGATGGCGAGCTGCGTGCGCAGGGTCGCGAGATCGAGGCAGCCGGCCTCCTGGTCATAGACGACGAAATCGGCGCCGGCATTGACCATGATCTGCGGCAGGCCAGGGGTGGCGAACTCCATCACCATGGGGCCGAAGACGGGCTCGTTGCGGGCCAGCTTTTCTCGGAGGGGGTTGGGGCGCATTTTTGGGCCTCTCTTTAGGGTTAGCGAGCGATAGGGGTTGTTCTTTTTGTGAACAAAAAGAACCAAAAAACTTTTTATTCTGTTCCATGCCGTTGGCGTACGGAGGCGGGATGATTGGGAGCGGTACGAAGCAAGTGGATAAAAGTTTTTTGCTTCTTTTTTCCAAAAAAGAAGCGCTTCCTTCCCTTAAGGCGCAAGATTTTTATCAGGAAAGCGACAAATATCAGCGGCGACGCAGCGCCAGCACTCCGGCGTGCGGGCTTTGCAGACGTAGCGGCCGTGCAGGATCAGCAGATGGTGGGCGTCGCGCAGGAGGTCGGGGGGGATGCGTTTGACCAGGCCGTCTTCGACGGTGCGGACATTGGCGCCGGGGGCCAGGCCAGTGCGGTTGCCGAGGCGGAAGACATGGGTATCGACGGCCATGGTGGGCTCGCCGAAAGCGACGTTGAGCACGACGTTGGCGGTTTTGCGGCCGACGCCGGGGAGGGCTTCGAGGGCGGCACGATCGTGCGGGACTTCGCCGTTGTGCTGGTCGAGCAGGGCCTGGGAGAGGGCGGCGACGTTTTTCGCCTTGGCCTGCCAGAGGCCGATGGTGCGGATGTGTTGGGCGATGCGGGCCTCGCCGAGGGCGACCATGGCGGCGGGGGTGGCGGCCTCGGCATAAAGCCGCGCGGTGGCCTTGTTCACCGAGACGTCGGTGGCCTGGGCGGAGAGCACGACGGCGACGAGGAGGGTGTAGGGGTCGGTGAAGTTCAGCTCGGTTTCGGGCGCCGGGTTGGCGCGAGCGAGGGCCTCGAGGAAGGCGCGGACGCCGTCGCGGGTCAGCGGTTTTGTTTTGCGCGGCTTTCGCGGGGCTTGGGCATCGGGCATGGTGGAAGTCTCGCCGCGGGGGCGGGTTGTGGCAAGCGGGGGCGCATGGAGGAGACGCTGTTCGAGGCGGCGATCGTGCCATATCGCAGCCTGTCGGCGCGGGGGCAGCGCATTCTGCTGGGCGTGCTGACAGGGCTGCTGATGCTGGGCACGCTGGTGTTCGCGCTGGTGGGCGCCTGGCCGGTGGGCGGCTTCGCCGGGGTGGAGCTGCTGGCGGCGATCCTGTTCTTCCGCTGGCATGCGCGGCGGATGCGGGCGGGCGAGCTGATTCTGCTGACGCCGGCGGCGCTGCGGATCATCCGCACCGCGCCGGACGGGACGCGGCGCGAGCTGGTGCTGCCGCCCACCTGGCTGTCGGCGGGGATGGAGGAGCGGACAGGCCGCGCGGCGGCGCTGGTGGTGCGCGGGCAGGGGCGGGCGGTGGAGATCGCGGCGTCACTCGGGGAGACGGAGCGGCGGGATCTGGCGTTGGCGCTGGACGGGGCACTGTATCGGTTGCGCAATCCGGTGTTTGATAATGAGATTCTGAGATAAGGAAGTCTTCTTTTTGTGAACAAAAAGAAGCAAAAAAACTTTTTTGCTCCGCTCGTTGCCGTTGGCTTGGGTTGCCGGATGGTTGGGAGCGGTACGCGGCAAGTGGATAAAAGTTTTTTGCTTCTTTTTTTCAAAAAAGAAGCGCTTCCTTCCCTGCCTTCCCGCCCGCCCCAATGCGGAGTATGCGAACGGCTGAAATCCCGCCTGGAGCGTCTGACATGACCGAATATCTCGCCGATACCGTTGCCGTTCTTCTCACGCGTGGCGCCGATGATGCGCCGGCGATCGGGGCGCCGGGGCGGCCGGCGTTGACCCATCGCGGGCTGCGGGCCCTGGCGGGACGGACGCGGGAGAGCCTGAACGCCATGGGGATCGGGCGGAATGACCGGGTGGCGATGGTGCTGCCGAACGGGCCGGAAATGGCGAGCGCCTTCGTGGCGGTGGCGACGGGGGCGACGACGGCGCCGCTGAACCCGGCCTACAAGGGAGAGGAGTTCGACTTCTACCTCTCCGATCTCAATGCGAAGTGCCTGTTGATCCAGCAGGGCATGGAGAGCCCGGCGCGCGCGGTGGCGGCGGCGCGGGGGATCGCGATTGTGGAGCTGGTGCCGGGCGAGGCGGCGGGGGATTTCACCCTGGTGTCCGACCTCACGGGCACGCCGGCGCAGGCTGGCACGGCGGAGGCGGAGGAGGTGGCGCTGGTGCTGCATACCTCGGGCACCACGAGCCGGCCGAAAATCGTGCCGCTGCGGCAGATCAACGTGACGGCCTCGGCCTATCACATCGGGGAGATGCTGGCGCTGACGCCTGGGGATACCTGCATGAACATCATGCCGCTGTTCCATATCCATGGGCTGATCGCGGCCGTGCTGTCCTCGCTGGCGGCGGGGGGCTCGGTGGTGTGCACGCCGGGGTTCAACGCGTTCCAGTTCTTCCGGCATTTCGAGGAGGCCAACCCCTCGTGGTTCACCGCGGTGCCGACGATGCACCAGGCGATTTTGGGGCTGGCGGGGCGGAACAAGGAGACGATCGCCAAGGGGCGGCTGCGGTTCATCCGCTCGTCGTCGGCGTCGCTGCCGCCGCAGGTGATGACGGCGGTGGAGGAGGCGTTCGGGGTGCCGGTGATCGAGAGCTACGGGATGACGGAGGCGGCGCATCAGATGGCCTCCAACCCGCTGCCGCCGCGGCCGCATTACGCGGGCTCGGTGGGGATCGCGGCCGGGCCGGAGGTGGCGATCATGGACGATGACGGCAATATTCTGCCGGTGGGCGGGCTGGGCGAGATCGTGATCCGCGGGCGCAATGTGACGGCGGGGTATGAGGCCAATCCGGACGCCAATGCCAGGGCGTTCACCAACGGGTGGTTCCGCACCGGGGATCAGGGGACGCTGGATGAGGCGGGGTATCTGCGGCTGACCGGGCGACTGAAGGAGATCATCAACCGGGGCGGCGAGAAGGTGTCACCGCTGGAGGTGGATGAGTGCCTGATGGATCACCCCGCGGTTCAGCAGGTGGTGACGTTCGCGATGCCGCATTCCAAGCTCGGCGAGGAAGTGGCGGCGGCGGTGGTGCTGCGCGAGGGGATGAGCGTGGACGAGCCGGGGCTGCGGGATTTCGCCGGGACGAAGCTGGCGGCGTTCAAGGTGCCGCGGAAAATCGTGTTCCTGGCGGAGATTCCGAAGGGGGCGACGGGCAAGCTGCAGCGCATCGGGCTGGCCGAGAAGCTTGGGTTGTCGGCGTAAGGGAGCGGCGGGGTGAGGATCGCGATTTTCGGGGCCGGGGCGATCGGGGGCTATCTCGGGGCCAAGCTGGCGGCGGCGGGGGCGGATGTGACGTTCATCGCGCGGGGGCCGCATCTGGCGGCGATGCAGGCGCGGGGCGTGGTGCTGCGCGAGGAGGGGCGCGAGACGGTGGTGCGGCCGCGCTGCGTCGGCGATGCGGCGGAGGCGGGCGAGCAGGACTACGTGTTCGTCACCCTGAAGGCGCATTCGCTGCCGGCCGCGGCGCCGGATATCGCCAAGATGATGGGGCCGCGGAGCGCGCTGGTGACCGGCATCAACGGGGTGCCGTACTGGTATTTCTACGGGCTCGATGGGGCGAACCGGGACCGGCGGGTGGAATCGGTCGATCCCGGCGGGAGACTGTGGGACGTGCTGCCGCCGGCGCAGGCGATCGGCTGCGTGGTGTATCCCGCCGCCGAGGTGCCGGAGCCCGGGGTGATCCAGCACACCTATGGCGACCGGTTCAGCCTCGGCGAGCCGGATGGCAGCCGGAGCGAGCGGGTGGAGGCGTTGAGCAAGGCGCTGATCGCGGCGGGGCTGAAGGCGCCGGTGCGGCCGAAAATCCGCGATGAGATCTGGGTGAAGCTGTGGGGGAACCTCTGCTACAACCCGATCTCGGTGCTGACCGGGGCGACGCTCGACATCATCACCACCAGGCCGGACCTGCGGGCGGTGTGCCGGGCGATGATGGCGGAGGCGCAGGTGGTGGCCGAGGCGCTCGGGGTGCGGTTCGCCATCACGCTGGAAAAGCGGCTCGATGGCGCCTCCGAAGTGGGCGCGCACAAGACTTCGATGCTGCAGGACCTCGAACGTGGACGGCCGCTGGAAATCGACGCGCTGCTCGGCGCGGTGGTGGAACTCGGCCAAGTGACCGGACACGCCATGCCAACCTGCGAGTCCATCCTCGCCCTCGCCCGCGAACGCGGCCGCCAGGCGGGGTGCTACGGGGGGTGATGCCCGGTTCCTGCGAGAGGCTTTGCGGAGAAAGAAGGCCAGGGGCTCGGCCCGTCGCGCGAAGTCGCGCAACGGACCTGGCGGGGGCACGGGGGCAGCGCCCCATTGCCTTGCTTTCTCGCGAGCCCCTCGCGGGGACCAGGCGTCACCCCTCCATCAGCACGCGCACATGGGCGGCGGCGGAGGCGGCGAGGGCGTCGAGGTCGTAGCCGCCTTCGAGGAGGGAGACCAAGCGGCCGGCGCAATGGATGCGGGCCAGCGCGAGGAGGCGGGTGGTGATCCAGGCGAAGTCGGACGTTTCCAGGCGAAGTTGCGCGAGGGGATCGGCTTTGTGGGCGTCGAAGCCGGCGGAGACGATGATGAGGTCGGGCGCGAAGGCATCGAGCGCGGGAAGGATGGTGTCGTCCCAGGCGGCGCGGAAGGCGGCGCCGGTGGCGCCTGGCGGGAGGGGGGCGTTGACGACGTTGCCGGCACCGCGTTCTTCGGCCGCGCCGGTGCCGGGGTAGCAGGGGTATTGGTGGCTGGAGCCGTAGAACAGGCTGGGGTCGCGCTCGAAGATTTCCTGGGTGCCGTTGCCATGGTGGACGTCGAAATCGACCACCGCGACGCGGGCGAGGCCCCAGCTTGCCTGGGCGTGGCGGGCGGCGATGGCGGCGTTGGCGAACAGGCAGAAGCCCATGGAGCGGTTGGTTTCGGCGTGGTGGCCGGGGGGGCGGGTGGCGACGAAGGCGGTTTTGGCCCAGCCTTCCATCACCGCGTCGACCGCCATGATGGCGCCGCCGGCCGAGCGCAAAGCAGCTTCGCGTGAGCCGGCGCTCATGATGGTATCGGCGTCGAGCGGGATGCGCTCGCCCGGTTCGGGGGCGATGGCCAGCAGGTCCTGCACGTAGCGGGCGGGGTGAACGCGGGTGAGTTGTTCCTCGGTGGCGAGCGGCGCGCTTTCGCGGATGAGGGGGAGGAAGGCCTCGCCTTCGAGGGCGCGCAGCACGTAGCGCAACCGGTCGGCGCATTCGGGGTGCCAATCCCCGGTATCGTGTTCGAGGCAGGCGGGGTGGCTGATCAGCGCGGTGCTCACGGCTGCTCCTTTTTGCGGATGAGGAAGGTCAGCACGCCGGCTTCCTCGCTGCTGCCGAGCAGGTCGTGCCCGGTTTCCCGGCAGAAGGCCTTGAAATCGGCGACCGCGGCGCGGTCGGTGGCGAGCACGCGCAGGCGCTCGCCGGGGGCCAAGGCGCGCAGGGCGCGGTTGGCGCGCAGGACGGGCAGCGGGCAGTTCATGCCTTTGACGTCGAGAACGGTTTCACTCATGGCCGCATCCTGCGCCGTTCCGGGCGATGGCGGCAAGGTGGCGGGAGCTTCAAGGCAGCGACTCGACGGCGGGATTTTTCTTGCCGCGGGGTGCGATTCGTGTCATGAACATATTAGGAACATTGGCGCGTGCGGCGTCCCTTGAGCCGCGGCCGTCCATGGCGCAAAATCACGAGATGACCCAGGCATACGCACCCCGTCCCTACGACTTCCGCATCGGCATCGACCTTGGCGGCACCAAAACCGAGATTGCCGCCCTCGCCCCCGATGGCAGCCTCATCGAGCGCCGCCGCGTGCCGACGCCGCCGCTGTACCATGACAGCGTGGCGGGCATGGCCAACCTCGTGCTGGAGATCGAGCGCACGCTCGGCGGGCGCGGCAGCGTCGGCATCGGCATTCCCGGGGTGATTTCCCCGGCGACGGGGCTGGTGAAAAACGCCAACACCATCGCGCTGAACGGCAACCCCTTCGACAAGGACATCCAGGCGCTGCTCGAGCGCGAAGTGCGCGTCGAGAATGACGCCAACTGCTTTGCCCTCTCCGAGGCCGCCGATGGCGCCGGGGCCGGGCATTCGATCGTCTTCGGCGTCATCCTCGGCACTGGCTGCGGCGGCGGGATCGTGTTCGACGGCAAGGTGATGCGCGGCCGCCACCACATCGCCGGCGAATGGGGCCACACCCCGCTGCCCTGGCCGCGCGCGGATGAGACGCCCGGGCCGAAATGCTGGTGCGGGCATCATAACTGCCTG
>CAIWAJ010000634.1:0-1622 GCA_903910565.1 uncultured Rhodospirillales bacterium | reverse complement strand
CATTGCTGCGCGCCGGCGGTTTGTTTTCTGTGGCACTTTCCCTGGGGTCGCCCCCGCCGGCCGTTAGCCGGCATCGTATTCCCGTGGAGCCCGGACTTTCCTCCACCAGGGCGTTACCATCCTGGCAGCGGCCGTCCGGCCGTCTGGCCGGGGGGTCATGCGCGCCCGATGCCCCAGCGTCAAGGGGAGCTAGAGCCCGCGCTCGCGCTTGATGCGGTCCCACGCCGCGTTGATCCGCGCCACCTTCTCATGCGCGTTGGCGATGAAATCGGCCGGCACGCCGCGGCTGGCCAGGCTGTCCGGGTGGTTCTCCCGCATCAACTGCCGCCAAGTCTGCCGCACCATGTCGTCGGAGGCCTCGCGCGTCAGCCCCAGCACCGCGTAAGCGCCGTTGATATCGTCCTCCGCCCCGGCATGGCGCGCCTTGCCGTCGCGCGCCCGTGCCCAGGCGTCCTCTTCCAGCGCAAAGCCGACGAACACCGAGCGCAGGAACGCCTCCTCCGCCCGGTTCAGCCCGCGATCGGCCCGCGCGATGGCGAACAGCGCCGCCAACACGTCCTCCAGCATGCCGCGGTTGTCGGCGAAGGCCTGGCCCAGTTCGATCGCGGTCAGCCGCGGATCGTCCTCGCTGTCCCGCGCATGGTCGAACAGCCGCCCGATATCGCGCACCGCCTCGGGCGGGATGCGGAAACAGCGCTTGAAGGCGTCGATCTCGGCCCGCACCACCGCGCCATCGCACTTCGCGAGCTTGGCCGCCAGCACCACCACCCCTACGGCGAACATCTGGTCTCGCTGACCGGACAAGCGCCGATGCCCCGACACCGCCGAGCGCAAATCCCTGCCAAGCTTCGCCCCCAGCCCCGCGAGCCCGCCACTATCCGCCGCATGGCCGAACGCCGCGCCCATGACGGCGCCAAACGGCCCCAGAATGGCGAACCCCGCGACCCCGCCGATAATCTTGCCCCACACGCACCCAACCCCAAACCTATCCCCCCATACCACGCCGGAGCAAACCGCACCAAAGCGGCTTCAAGCGCTTGCCCCAAAGCCGCTTGGATGCGCATTCTCCGGCCGGTTCATGGAGTGGCGTGATGTCGGCTTGGCAGTTCTGGATTGATCGTGGGGGCACTTTCACCGACATCGTGGCGCGCGATCCAGGGGGGCTTCTGTCCACGCATAAGCTGTTGAGCGAGAACCCGGACCGATATCGCGACGCGGCGATTGCCGGCATCAAGTCGGTGCTGGGCGTCGCGCTGGATGCACCGATCCCGGCAGGGCTGGTCGAATGCGTGAAGATGGGCACCACGGTGGCCACCAATGCGCTGCTGGAGCGCAAGGGCGACCGGACGCTGCTGCTGGTCAATCGCGGCTTTGCCGATGCGCTGAGGATCGGCAACCAGGCGCGGCCGCGGCTGTTTGATCTGAAGGTGGTGCTGCCGTCTCTCTTATATGAAGAGGTTGCCGAGGTCGGCGGCCGTATGGGCGTCGGCGGCGAGGAGATCGAGCCGCTCGATGAGGCGGCGGCGCGGGCGGCCTTGGCTGCGGCACGGGCCAAGGGCATCGCGGCGGTGGCGATCGTGATGATGCATGCCTGGAAGTATCCGGCGCATGAGCAACGCCTG
>CAIWAJ010000633.1:0-3926 GCA_903910565.1 uncultured Rhodospirillales bacterium | reverse complement strand
CGTCGTTGCCGCCGCCGAGACCGGCGCCTCTGTGCCGTCCCACCGCGTCGATTTCGTCGATGAAGATGATGCAGGGGGCGTTCTTTTTGCCCTGCTCGAACATGTCGCGCACCCGGCTGGCGCCGACGCCGACGAACATCTCAACGAAGTCGGAGCCGGAGATGGTGAAGAAGGGCACGTTGGCTTCGCCGGCGATGGCGCGGGCGAGCAGGGTCTTGCCGGTACCCGGCGGGCCGACCAGCAGCACGCCCTTGGGGATCTTGCCGCCGAGGCGCTGGAATTTCTGCGGGTCGCGGAGGAACTCGACGATCTCCTCAAGCTCCTGCTTGGCCTCGTCGATGCCCGCGACGTCATCAAAGGTCACGCGGCCCTGCTTCTCGGTCAGCAGCCGGGCGCGGGACTTGCCGAAGCCCATGGCCCGGCCGCCACCGCCCTGCATCTGGCGCATGAAGAACACCCAGACGCCGATCAGCAGCAGCATCGGGAACCAGTTCAGAACCATGTGGAGCACGGGATTCACCCCGTCATCCTCAGGCTTCGCGTTGACGCGTACGCCCTTGTCGGTGAGCCGCGGAACTAGGCTCTGATCGTCAGGCGTGTAGGTCTGGAAGCTGCCGCCGTCGGCGGTCTGTCCAGATATGTTGCGGCCTTGGATGAGGACGTCGCGCACTCTTCCGGCGTTCACTTCACCGATGAAGTCGGAATAGGCCACCTGCCGCGCCCCGGTTTTCCCGGTGCTGGGCTGGAACAGATTGAACAGCACCACGAGGAGCAGCGCGATGATCACCCAGAGCGCCAGGTTACGGCCGAAGTTGCTCATTTCATTCCTTAGCAGTCGTCAGTCATCGTCTCGATCCCGCGAAACCGCATCGCGGGGGTAAATATATCGACGAAACAGGGGGTTCCCGTTCGCCGCTTCGGGTCGACCAAGCTTAGGTGCCGCGACCCACGCCCAATACATGGGATGCGTCTGCGCCCTTCGCATCCCCGTCATCGCAAATCCAGCGCCCGACCCACAACAAATCCCACATTGGCCGCCGGAAGTGCCGGATGGAAGATCAACCTGATGGAAGAACCGCCACTATTTGCAGCATAACCGAGATGTGGTGCGGCGAACAGAGTCTCGCCACGACGCAGCGCCGGCAAGGTCCGCAACACCGCTGCGGGCAGGTCGGAGCGGTCGCGAAGTCGTGCGGCATCGTCGCCAAGCGCTCCCAGTGTCATCCCTGGAGGGGCCTGGGACAGCAGCCGATACCGCCCATCCCAGACCACGCCATCGCGGGCCGGGACTGCTTGCTGCATCGCTGCGGCCTCGCGGAGCATAAGCCAACCGCCGAGTGCCAGCCGTCCGGCATCACGGATTGTCACACCAGCCAAAGTAGCGGCCCGAGGTGTCGCAGCCCAGGAGGCAACCTGCCCGGCTGATGGCGGGAAGCCGCGCCCGGCCAGGCAGCGTAGCAACGTCCCAAAGGCGGCAGCATGAATCGGACCCGGCGATACCACGGCGAAGCCTTCCGGATGGATTGACACATTCCGCGCTAACCAATCTGCCATGGCCACCTCCGCGACATTTCGCTGCCGCCCGCGCAGCGCGGCGGCAGTGTACGCGGCGCGGATCACGGGCCCCTGCCCCTCCGAGTCGGCGCGCATGAGGCGGATGCGATTGCGAAGCGCTGACGGGCTGCGATTGCTGGGGTCCTCTACCCATTCAACCCCGGCTCCGTGCAGCGTCGCGCGCAGCCGTCCGGGCGCAAGGGTGAGCAACGGGCGGAGCAGCCGCACGTGAGGGCGCTCGATGAGTGCCGCCATCCCCGCGACGCCATCCGGGCCGCTATGAGCGAGCATGCGCATCGCCACCGTTTCCGCCTGGTCGGCGGAGTGATGACCGAGGAGGAGGTGGAGTAGACCTCGCTTGCCACACTCGGCTTGCAACACGCCATAGCGTGCAGACCGCGCCCGCTCCGCGAGCCCCGGCCCCACCGCCAACGCACCAATGGGTAAGATCTCCGCGCAAATACGGAGGTCTGCGAGGCGGGCCACCGTTAGCGCAGCCTCGGCGGCGGACTCTGGGCGCAGTCCATGATCAACCACGAGCCCCAGCACACGCCCGCCGTGTGCCGAGGCCCAGCCGCGCGCAAGCATTGCGAGTGCCATGCTGTCCGGTCCACCCGACACAGCGACGGCCAGTCGGGGCTTCGGCTCGAACGGCCCGAGCGGCGCCATCAGCGCCGCGAATTCGTCGGGCCCGACGGGACTCAGCGGCAGGCGGCCTTTTGTCGTGCCGCCGCGATCCCGTCCTTGAGATCGGTCCGCTGTGTCGGGAATTCGGCTCTCAGCTTGTCCAATGTCGCGCAGGCCGCCCGTTTTTCGCCGATATTGGTGAGCGCGTTGGCAAGCCCGAGGAGCGAGTCTTGCGCATGAGCCCCGGTTCGGGCCCGGTTATACGTATCGTCATAGGCTACGGCGGCACCCTGGAAGTCCTTCTTCCCGTTCAACGCCTGGGCGAGCAGAAACTGTCCGTCATAGGCCTTCGGCGATTTGGGGGCCGCAATCACCTCGCGTGCCGCGGTCTCGGCGGCTGCGTAGTCACGCCGGGCGAGCGCCGCATTGCCTTCCTGCATGGCCGCGTCGACGGTGCGTTTCCCTGCCGGTGCAGGCGTAGGCGCGATCACGTTGGGAGCCGCCGGGGGCGGAGCGCCCGGCTTGGACGTCGATGGCGTGGCCGGTTTGCCCTGCGTATTGTCGATCTTGAAGTTGAGGTCCTCGATCTGCTTCGCCAGGTCGTCATCGGTTCGCTTGCGCTCATTGGCCTCCTCGTCGGCGCGACCGCGCAACTGGCGCACCTCGTCCTCAAGACGGGAGACGCGTTCCAACAAGGCGGTGGTGATATCCCCGGTCGGCGGCGGGGCGGAGGGGCGGGCGGCACCGAGCGAGGAAGATCCGGCAGCACCGCTCCGAAGCTGATCGCGCAGCCCCTGGATGTCGCGCTTCAACTCCTGGATCTGGTTCTGCAGGTAGATGCCTTCGCGTGTGTCAACCTGCGCCCGCGCGGCGACCGGCATCGCCAGGACGAGCAGGGCAAGCGCCATTGCGCGGAACATCTGGGCGAACGTCATGGGGCAGTCTCCAGGCAGCAGAATCGAGACGGATGGGCAGCGGCGATCGCGAGATACCACCGATATTACCGCGGTATAAGCGCGGCGTGCGGCGGGAGTGCGGCAAAAAAGAAACCGGCAGCCCTGAGGCTGCCGGTTCCCACTCGTCATACCCTGCCCGGCCCGGAGGCCGGCGCGCCGCTATTAGCGGACAGAGGTGATGGCGTTGCGGTTCTTCGACCAGGCTTCCTCGTTCGAGCCGAGGGCGACCGGACGATCCTTGCCGTAGGAGATGGTGCTGATGCGGGCAGCGGCGACGCCCTTGGCGACCAGGTAATCGCGCGAAGCGGCGGCGCGCTTGGCACCGAGGGCGATGTTGTACTCGCTGGTGCCGCGCTCGTCGGCGTTGCCGGCGATCTGCACGTTGTTCATCTTCCACTGGGCAAGCCAAGCGGCCTGCTTGTCCAGAACGGCGGTGCTCTTCGGAACCGCCTTGTCGAAGTCGAAGAACACGCGGTCACCGACGTTGGCGACCAGGTCTTCCTGGCTGCCGGGCACGGGGCCCTTGTTCATCATGGCTTCGGGAGCCGGCTTCGGGGTCTCCTGCGAGGAGCACGCCGCCAGCAGCGCCACGGCGGCGAAAGCGCCCAGAATCTTTGTGTTCATAACTGTTGCGTCCCTGGTAGTGGTGAGCAGCTGATTGGTGCCCCAGAGGGCGTCCGGATGAAGGCGAATAGTCTGTCGACGCCCGAACACCCCTGCGAGTGTCGACCGCCGAACGCGAACGTCGCTTAACCCCAGGCAATCCATCGGGTCAACAGTCTACGTCAT
>CAIWAJ010000632.1:0-4726 GCA_903910565.1 uncultured Rhodospirillales bacterium | reverse complement strand
GTCAATCGCCTCAAGCCACTTGCGAAATTCCGTGCTGTCCATCGTCACAATCCTCGATACGTCAAAACGATTGAACCTAATATGAACTACGCATATGATTCGCTAATAGAGCCAATGTTTTTTGATCCTTTTTTCAAAAATGGAGCCCTTCCTTCCGCTTGCCGCTGCCTCGAAAAAAAATCCCTCTCCAGGCTATTTTTTCTTGACGTGCACTAACTTCGTCGTTATATTATGACGCATGAACCCGCGCATCCCCTCCCCCACGCCCGACCGGGCCGAACCGCACCCCGCGGTTCTGCTCGGCGAAGCCGTGGCTGGGCTGCTGGCCGCCGTGCTGGCGCCCTGGGGCCTGTGGCGGTTCATGCCTGGCGGCCGGGCGCTGCATGCCATGCTCACCCAATGGGGCCGCGATTTCGCATCCCTCATGGCCCGCCTCGCCGCGGCGCCGATCCCGCCCGTCAAAATGCCGCCCCCGCCGTCCCGCCGCAAGCGGCGTCACGCCAGCCCGCAACGCCGGGACTCCGTCCGCGTCACGCCGCGCCCGCGCGGCACAACGCGCGCCGCCACACCCCCGCGCCGCGCCCATTTTCCGCCGTCCCCGCGCGCGCAAACAGGAACGCCATCCCCGCTTCACGCCCCGCAACGCCCCCGCCCGGGCCATATCCACGCGCCGGTCCGCGAAAACCTCGCGAGATCGCGCCGCCTCATCACGTCCATATCGTTACGATTTAATACTTATTCCGCTTTCAGACACGCCACGCGATGCCCCACCCCCACCAGCGGCGGCACGCTCCCCGCGCAATCCGGCCCCGCGATCGGGCAGCGCGTGCGAAACACGCAGCCCGACGGCGGATTGGCCGGGCTCGGCGGCTCCCCCTGCAACAGGATGCGCGCCCGCCGCCGCTCCGGATGCAGGCTCGGCGCCGCCGACAGCAGCGCCTGCGTATAGGGATGCCGCGGCCGGGCGAACACCTCGGCCACCGGCCCTTCCTCCATGATCCGCCCGAGATACATCACCGCCACCCGGTCCGCGAGGTGGCGCACCACCGGCAGGTCATGGCTGATGAACAGCATCGCCAGCCCCAGCCGCGCCCGCAAATCCGCCAGCAGCGCCAGCACCTGCGCCTGCACCGAAACATCGAGCGCCGAAACCGGCTCGTCCGCCACCAGGAAATCCGGGCCGGACGCCAGGGCCCGCGCAATGCCGACCCGCTGGCGCTGCCCGCCGGAGAACTGGTGCGGATATCGTGCGGCATGGTCAGGCGCGAGCCCGACCTGCTCCAGCAGCCCGCCCACCCGCCCGGCCCGCTCGCCCCGCGGTACCAGCCCATGGATGGTGAGCGCATCGCCAATCTGGGCGCCGACACTGCGCCGCGGATCAAGGCTCCCGTAGGGGTCCTGGAAAACGAGCTGCATCCGCCGGCGCACGCTGCGCAGCGCGCCCGCACGGGCGCTGGCGAGGTCGGCACCGTCGAACGTCACCTGCCCGGCGGTCGGTGGCATCAGGCCAAGCAGAAGACGGCCGACGGTGGATTTGCCGGACCCGGATTCGCCGACAAGGCCAAGGGTTTCGCCCCGGGCGACGGCAAGCGAAACGTCAGTGACCGCCTGCACGGCGCGGCCGCGGCCGAGAAATCCCCCGGCCGGGAAGTGCTTGGTGAGCTCGGTGGCGGTGATCAACCCGCTCATGCCGCGTTCCACCGGATACAACGCACCGCCCGCCCCTCGCCCGCCGCCTCCAGCGCCGGATGTGCGACGGCACATTCCGGCTTGAAGCGGTCGCAGCGCGGCCCGAAAATGCACCCCGTCGGAAGCGCCGTCGGCGGCGGCACCACCCCGGCGATGCCCTCCGGGGCGGGACCGTCTTCCACCGGAGCGCTGCGGAGCAAGGCTGCGGTATAGGGGTGGCGGGGGGTGAGAAACACCTCGGCGGTCGGCCCGGTCTCGACGATTTCGCCGGCGTACATCACCGCCACCCGGTCGGCGATCTCGGCGACGACGGGGAGCGAATGGGTAATGAACAACAGCGCCAGGCCGCTCTCCCGCTTGAGGTCGGCCAGCAGGTCCAGCACCTGCGCCTGGATGGTGACGTCCAACGCCGTGGTCGGCTCATCGGCGATCAGCAGCCGCGGCCCATTGGCGATGGCAATCGCGATCATGACGCGCTGGCGCATGCCGCCGGAGAGTTCGTGCGGGAAGGCGCGCAACCGCCGCGCGGGGTCGGGGATGCCGACGCGACGGAGCAGGGCCTCCGCCTCGCCCGGCGCGGGGATGCGATGTGCCCGGATCGCCTCCTCGATCTGCGCGCCGATGCGGTGCACCGGGTTGAGGGAGGAGCCGGGGTCCTGGAACACCATCGCCATCGCCGCCCCGCGCAGTTGGCGGAGCCGCTCCTCGGGGAGGCGCAGCAGGTCGGTGCCAGCGAGAAAGGCCGCCCCGCCCACCACCCGGGCTGCCCCAGGGAGCAGCCCGGTGATGGCCAGCGAGGTGACGGATTTGCCGGAGCCGGATTCGCCGACGATGGCCAGCGTCTCGCCGGGGAAGACTTGCAGCGAGACATCCCGTACCGGGCGGATCGGGCCGTGGGGGGTGTCGATTTCGACGGTGAGGCCGCGGAGGTCCAGCACGGCGCGGGGGGCGGCGAGGAGGCCGGGGGCGATTGCGTCAAGCAGGCGGCTTGCGGTGCGGCGGTAGGCGGGGTGGGGGTCCACCGCGTCCCGCAGCCCGTCGCAGAGGGCGTTCATCACCAGGATGGTGGCGGTGAGGGCGAGGCAGGGCCAGAGGAGCAGGAGGGGCGCCTGCGTCATCGTCGCCCGCGCCGCCCCGATCATCAGCCCCCAAGAGGGGGCGGGGGGGACGACGCCGAGGCCGAGAAAGGAGAGGCCGGATTCGAGCACCACGGCGGCGGCCATGGCGAGCGAGAACTGGACGAGGAGGGGGCCGCCGATATTGGGCAGGATGGTGCGGAGCATGATGCGGGATTTGCCGGCGCCGAGCACGCGCATCGCCTCCACATAGTCCTGGCTGCGGGCGGTCAGCACCCCGGCATAGGCGACGCGGGTGAAGCCGGGGAGGTAGACGAGGGCGAGGACGGGGATGAGCGTGGTGGCGCCGGGGCCAAGCAGCGTCACCACAAGCAGGGCCAGCAACAATGGAGGAAAACACAGCAACACATCGATCGACCGCAGCGCCAGGATCTCGGCAATGCCACGCAGAAACCCGCCGACCACACCGAGCGTGGTGCCCACCACACAGGCCAAAGCCGCCGCCGCCACGGCGACCGAAAGCGAAACCCGTGCCCCCCAGACCAGCCGGGCAAAGACATCGCGCCCGAATTCGTCCTGCCCGAGCCAATGCCCACCCGAAGGCCCGGCAAGCCGATGCGGAACATCCATCGCCACCGGGTTCGCCAACCCGAGCCAGGGGGCGAGAAGTGCGATCACCACGATGAGGCCGAAGCCGGCGATGGGAATCCAGGGGAGGCGCCTCATCGCCGCACCCGCGGGTCCAGCAGTCCGTAAAGCACGTCAACAGCCAGGTTCAGGCCGACGAACAGGACGGAGATCACGGTGATGATGCCGACCACCAGCGGGTAGTCGCGCGCATTCACCGCACTCACCAGCAGTCCGGAGAGGCCGGGCCAGTTGAACACGAACTCCACCAGCACGGTGCCGCCGAGGAGGGTGCCGAGTTGCAACGCGAGGATGGTCACCACCGGCATCAGCGCGGTGCGAACGACGTGGCGGACGAGGATCCGGCGATGGGAGACGCCCTTGGCGCGGGCGGTGCGCACGTAGTCGCGCAGCATCACGTCGAGCACGGCCGCGCGGGTCATGCGGAAGACCACCGCGGAGAGGCCGATGCCGATGGCGCCGGCAGGCATGGCGAGGAGGGCCAAATGCTGGGCGGGATCGCGCGTGAATTGGGTGAAGCCGCCGGCCGGCACCCAGCGCAGCATCTGGGCGAATACCATCACCATCAGCGTGCCGACCACGAAGACCGGAACCGCCAGAGCGAGGCTCGCGATCGCGCTGCTGATGCGGTCGAGCGCGCCTCCTCGGCGCATGGCGGCGGCGGTGCCGGTGGGGATGCCGATCAGCACCGCCATGATGCCGGCGGCGAGGATCAGCTCCAGCGTACGGGGCAGGCGGCGGGCGATTTCGGCAACCACTGGGCTGTCATCCTGCATGGACTGGCCGAGATCGAAATGCAGCAGCCGCCACATGTGCAGCCCGTACTGCACGTGCAGCGGCTTGGTGAGGCCAAGCTGCTCGCGCAGCTCCTCCACCACCCCCGCATCCGGCGTGGTGCCGCCCTGGGAGAGCAGCAGCTCGGCGGGGTCGCCCGGCACCATGTGGATGGCGAGGAACACCACGGTGGCGACCACCCAGATCAGCACCAGCGATATCCCGAGCCGCCGCAGCAGCCAGGTCATGGAGAGGGGTTCCTAGGCGCCATAGACCTCCGCCGCCGCTGTCGCGGTGATGCTGCCTTCCGCGATATCGCGCGCCACCTGGTCCTTCGGACGCCCGGATGGCGGGCCGAAGCCGCCGGAGCCCGGGGTGATGACGGCGACGATCTGGCCCTTCTTGAGCGCGGCCTGGCCGAGCGAAAAGGGCTCGACGCCGTCGGAGAATTCGAAGCCGCCCATCCCGCCGGGCAGCCCGCCTTGCAGGCCCCAGGGGGCGGAGCGCAGGCGGGAGCCGTCGATCCGCAGCCGGCAATC
>CAIWAJ010000631.1:0-2355 GCA_903910565.1 uncultured Rhodospirillales bacterium | reverse complement strand
GCAGCAGCGGATCATCGGTGCGCAGCGTGGGGGCGATCGAGTTCATGGCGTTTTCCTGTCGTCTGGCTGCGTGTGGCGCAGCGTCGCTTCATCGAGATGGCAAAGAATTTCCGCGCCCTTGCTGAGCTGGCGCAGCGGCGGTGGTGTCGTGTCGCACAGGCCCGGCACAGCGGCGGCGCAGCGCGGCGCGAAGGTGCAGCCGGCGGTGTTGCGCACCACCGTCGCCTCGTGCGCGGGCGCGGCGCCTTCCAACCAGCCCGTCCGCATTTCCGGCACCGAGGCGATCAACAGGTCGGAATACGGATGCATCGGGCGCACCAGCATGGCGCCCGAACGGGCATATTCCAGCCGGCGGCCGAAATACAGGATCATCACCTGGTCGCAGATCGAGCGCACCGTCGAGAGATCATGGCTGATGAAAAGGTAGGAAAGCCCAAGCTCCCGCTTCAGCTCCCCCAGCAGATCGAGCACCGCGGCACCCACCACCGCATCGAGCGCCGAGGTCACCTCGTCACACAGGATCAACTCGGGCTCAGCCGCCAGCGCGCGGGCGAAATTGACCCGCTGTTTTTGGCCGCCCGAGAGCGCGCCGGGAGGACGGTCGGCGAGACCTGACGGCAGGCGCACCATATCGAGCAAGGCATCCACCCGCTTGCGCGCGGCATCGCCCTTGAGCCCGTGGTAGAAATTCAACGGCCGAGCCAGGATATCGCGCACGCTGCGGGCCGGGTTGAGCGCGGTATCGGCCGATTGAAACACGATCTGCACCCGCCTGAGCTGATCCCGCGTGCGGTCGCCAACGCGCGTGGGCAACGCCGCACCATCCAGCTTCACGCTCCCCCGCGCAGCCGGCAGCAGCCCGGCGATGACGCGGGCGAGCGTGCTTTTGCCGCAGCCGGATTCACCGATCACGCCGAGCACCGAGCCGCGCGGAATGGTGAAGCCGACATCATGCAGCACCGGCAGCGCCGGCATGCCATCCCGCCCCGCTGGGCCGTATCCGGCCACCAGCCCGCGCACTTCGAGCAGCGGCGCCGCCTCGGGCGGCGCGTCCGGCGCGCGTGAGGGCGGATTGAAGGCGGCCAGCAACTCGCGCGTATAGGGATGCGCAGGCGCGGCGAGCAGCTGCGCGGTCGGCGCCTCCTCCTGCATCTTTCCGTGCCGCAACACCACGATGCGATCGGCCATCTGCGCGACCACCGCGAGATCATGCGAGACGTAGATCGCCGTCGTGTTGCGCTCGCGCACCACCGATTTGAACGCCCGCAGCACCTCGATCTGCGTGGTCACATCGAGCGCCGTGGTCGGCTCGTCGAGGATCACCAGATCGGGGTCGGAAATCAGCGCCATCGCCGCGGTGACGCGCTGCAACTGCCCGCCGCTGACCTGATGCGGAAAGCGCTCGCCCAGCGTCTCCGGCTCCGGCAGCGCCAACGCGCGGAACAACTCAATTGCCTTACGCTCGGCGGCAGCGCGGTCGAGCAACCCGTGGATGCGGGCGCTCTCGGTCACCTGCGTCATCAGCCTTTGCGCGGGGTTGAAAGCAGCCGCCGCACTTTGCGGAATATAGGCCACCCGCCCACCGCGCAGCCCGGCAAGCCCGGAAGGCGAAAGCGTCAGCACGTCAGTCTCGCCGATGCGGATTTGCCCGCCATCGATGCGGCAGCCCTGGCGGGCATAGCCCATCATCGCCAGCGCGATGGTGGTCTTGCCCGAACCGCTTTCCCCGATCAGCGCCAGCACCTCGCCGCGCGCGATCGCAAAGCCGACATCATCGACAATCGCCGCCCGCCCGCCCTCGGCCGCCGCGACGGTAACGCGCAAGCCGGTGACTGAAACATGGGCGCTCATCGGCTATCCCCCTGCCCGGCACCGGGAATGCGGTCGATCAGCGCGTTGACCGAGATGGTCAGCGTGGCAATCGCCAGCGCCGGCATGATCACCGCCGGCGCGCCGTAGGACAGCCCCTCGATATTCTCCCGCACCAGCGTACCCCAATCCGCCGCCGGCGGCTGAATGCCGAGGCCGAGAAAGCTCATGCCGGTCAGCAGCAGCACGACGAAGACGAAGCGCAGCCCGAAATCCGTCAGCACCGGCAGGATCATGTTGGGCAGGATCTCGGCGGCGATGATGTAAAGCGTGCCCTCGCCCCGCGCCCGCGCGACGGTGACGAAATCCATCGCGGCGATATTCACCGCCACCGCGCGGGACAGTCGGTAGGCGCCAGGCGTGTAGATCACCGCCGCCGCGCCGATCAGCACGGGGATGGAGGAGCCGAGCGAAGACACCACCACCAGCGCCGCGAGCAGGCTCGGCACCGAGATCATCGCATCCAGGATGCGGCTCGCCGTCATG
>CAIWAJ010000630.1:0-3786 GCA_903910565.1 uncultured Rhodospirillales bacterium | reverse complement strand
GGTCGAACTCGCCGCGCTCTTTCGACGCATGGCCGATGGTAACATTCCTGCGGTGCAGCTTGAAGAATGGCCGTGGACCCATTCCTGTCAGGCCGTGCGGGTCCGACTATGTGTTGTGCCTCGGGGTTCCGAGGGCGAGGAGATGCACCAAATTGGCGGTGAGTGGCTCGTGGAATGGCGGGGGCTCGCGGCACAGTTCGCGGACGCGGCGGACTTTGTCGGCGCCCTCGTTCCCGAGGATGTCACCGCGGGCCACCAGTATCTGGATACGAGGGGCTTTCAGTTCATGGTATCCAAGGGCGAGTATTCGACGGATTTCCCGAACACGACGTGCGAACTTCCGACCGCACCACCACGCGATGGTGGGCACACCGGCTAAACGGTGTCGCCCACGACGCGACGAAAAACGGATAAAAGTTTTTTGGTTCTTTTTTCCAAAAAAGAACCGCTTGCTTCCTACTTGTAAACCCGCACCACCGCATCCGCCCGCTTCTCGATCCCCGGCAGAAGTTCGATGCCGATGCCGTTCTTCGAGAAATCGACGCTGATTTGGCCGTTGTGGACCGGAGGGACGGCGGTGACGAGTTCCTTGTACCAGCCGGTGTAGAAGGCGCGGACGCTTTCCTGGATGAGGGCGTTGGGGGCGAAGAGCGAGACGTGGCAGGAAGCCATGAAGACGACGGGGCCGGTGCAGTCATGCGGCGCGATGGGGGTGTGCCAGGCTTCGGCCATGCCGGCGATTTTGCGGGCTTCGGAGATGCCGCCGCACCAGGCGAGATCGAGCATGACGACGCCGGCGGCGCCGGTTTGCAAATAGTCGCGGAAGGAGTGGGTCATGGCCAGGGTTTCGGAGGCGCAGACCCAGGCCTTGGAGTGGCGGCGGTATTCCAGGAGGTCGGCGGGGTTGTCGAGGCGGAAGGGGTCCTCGTGCCAGTAGGTGTCGAACTCGGCGAGGCGTTGGGCGAGTTTGCAGGCCATGGGGAAGGACCAGAGGGAGTGGAACTCCACCATGATGTCCATCTTGTCGCCGACGGCGCGGCGGATTTTGCGGAAGGGTTCGAGGGCGGTGTTGAGCTCGGCTGATGTGATGTCGTAGCCCTGGCTGCGTTCCGCGGCGATATCAAAGGGCCAGATTTTCATGCCGGTGATGCCCTGTTCGAGCAGGGAGTGGGCGACTTCGTCGGCGCGGTTGAGGAAGCCGTCGAGGTCCTCGTAGGGGCCGTCGGTTTCGCCGACATGCCAGTTGGCGACGAGCTGGTTGGTGGCGTCGCGGATGTATTTGTAGCCGGCGCAGGTGTTGTAGGTGCGGATGGAATCGCGCGAACGGCCGCCGAGGGCGTCGACGAGGGGCATGCCGGCGGCTTTGGCGAAAATGTCCCACAGCGCGATGTCGATGGCGGAGTTGCCGCGGGTTTCGACGCCGGTGCCGCGCCAGCCGAGGTAGTTCACCAGCTCCTGGCGGCGGGCCTCGATGTGCAGCGGGTTTTTGCCGATGAGGCGGGGGCCGGCGGTTTCATGGATATAGGCCTCGACGGCGGCGGCGCCCATGAAGGTTTCGCCAAGGCCGGTGATCCCCTCGTCGGTGTGCACGCGCACCCAGATGAGGTTGGGGAATTCGCCGAGGCGGATGGTTTCGACCGAGGTGATTTTCATGGTTGCCTCCCCGCGTGGCGGGCTTGTTCGTATTGGGATGGGGCGTAGTCTTGCCCGAGCCGACCGCCAGCACAACAGGAGACGCCGCCATGAAGATCGACCGGATGCGCTGCTTCATGAGCCGGGATGGCAATCGCCCGCGGGTGTTGCTGGCGCTGGATACGGATGACGGGCTGACGGGGTGGGCGGAGTGCTACAATCACGGGCCGGATGACGCGCTGGCGCCGCTGCTGGAGTATCTGTTCGGGTTCATCCGGGGGGAGGACCCGCGGCGGATTGAGTATCTGATCCTGCATTTGACGCAGCAATGCCGGTTTCCGCCGGGGGCGCTGGGGTTGGCGGCGATTTCGGCGATCGATCACTGCCTGTGGGATATTTCGGCCAAGGCGCTGGGCGTGCCGGTGTACCAGTTGTTGGGCGGGCATGCGCGAGATCGGGTGCGGGTGTATGCGGGGGTGTATACGGCGCTCGATCCGGAGGCGGCGCGGGATCAACTGGACGGGCTGAACGCGGCGTGGGGGATGACGGCGTTCAAGCTTTCGCCGTTCAGGATCGACCTGCACGCGCATCGCTGGGGGGAGGTGGTGCGGACGAGTGCGGCGTATTTCCGGGCGCTGCGAGAGACGTGCAGGGCGGATTTTGAGTTCGCGTTCGATGCGCATGCGCAGATTTTCGAGCCGATCCAGGCAATTCAGCTCGGTAACGCGCTGGCGCCGTATGATCCGCTGTTTCTCGAAGAGCCGATCAGGATGGAGAATATCGAGGCGTGGGGGGCGATGAAGGCGCAGATGGCCTGCACGCTGGCGACCGGGGAGAGTCTGTATAACCGGTTCGAGTTTCTGCGGCTTTTGACGGTGCGCGGCGCGGACATCATCCAACCCGATATCTGCGTGGTCGGCGGGTTGCTGGAGATGCGCAAGATCGCGGCGATCGCGGAGGCGCATTACGTGACGGTGGCGCCGCATAATCCGATGGGGCCGCTGGCGACGGCGGTGAACGTGCATTTCGCGGCGTCACAGCCGAATTTCCGCATCCTGGAATACCGGCTGCCGCACCAGGCGCCTTATGTGAAGGACCCGTATCTGCCGAAAGACGGCTATTTGGAGCTGCGGCCGGAGCGCGCGGGTTGGGGGGTGGAGATCGACGAGGAGGTGATCAAGACGCCGGTGGTGACGCATTGGCAGCGGAAGTTTGCGCGGCGGCCGGATGGGTCGACGGGGTATATTTAGGAAGGCAGCGCTGCTTTTCGAAAAAAGAAGCAAAAACTTTGCATTCATTTGGTTTGGCGCTCTCCGGGGACACTGCGGAGCCAATGGATGAAAGTTTTTTGGTTCTTTTTTTCAAAAAAGAACCGCTTCCTTATACAACGGCTGCCACGCCACCTTCGGCCCTGGTCCGCGCTCGACCGCCAGCCTGGCGCGGAGGGCGGCGGTGGCGGCGGGGTCGATCACCGGCGGATCTCCGGCCGCCACCACCCCGTAGTCGCGGGCGGCCGCTTCGGGGGTGACGAGTTCGTCGCGGAGGTCTTTGGCGACGGCGGCGAGGTCGCGGGTGAGCGGGTCGCCCCAGCCGCCGGCGCCGGGGAGTTCGTGGCGGTAGGTTTGGCCGCGCTTGATGGTCATGGTGAGCTTGGCCGCGAGTTCGCCGCCATCGACGGTGTTGAGGCTGGGGGCGCCGGGGCCGCCGCCGTAGAGCCCGTAGGGGCGGTGGGTTTTGCGATCGGAGCGGACCTGCAGGATGCCCTCATGGGCGAGCATGCGGATGGAGCGCGAGAGGCTGACGCCGCCGCGGAAGCGGCCGGGGCCGGCGGTATCGGGCACGAAGGCGTAGTCGTCGACTTCCAGCGGGTTGTCGGCCTCGATCACCTCGATGGAGAAGCTCGCCATGTTCGCGAACATGGTGGTGTTGCCGTCGAGCCCGTCGGCCCAGGGGCGGGCGCCCCAGGCGGCGGAGAGGAAATCGACGTAGATGAAGGGTTTGCGGTCCTCATCGTAGCCGCCGATGGTGATGCCGGTATTGCCGCCGTCGGAGGCGGCGAACACGCGGTCGGGGTAGAGCATGGCGAGTGCCCCGAAGGCGCAGTCCGTGGCACGGAAGCCGGTGAGGCCGCGGGCGGCGCAGGCGGCGGGGAGC
>CAIWAJ010000629.1:0-4762 GCA_903910565.1 uncultured Rhodospirillales bacterium | reverse complement strand
TGGACGAGGATTTTCGCAAGGCGGCGCTGGACTATCATCGGCTGCCGCGGCCGGGGAAGCTGTCGGTGGAGCCGACCAAGCGGATGGCGACGCAGCGCGACCTGGCGTTGGCGTATTCGCCCGGCGTGGCGGCGGCGTGCCTTGAGATCGTCGCCAACCCGGATGCCGCGATGGAATATACCGCGCGGGGCAATCTGGTGGCGGTGATTTCGAACGGCACGGCGGTGCTGGGGCTCGGCAATATCGGGCCCTTGGCGAGCAAGCCGGTGATGGAGGGCAAGGCCGTCCTGTTCAAGAAGTTCGCGGGTATCGACGTGTTCGATATCGAGGTGAACGAGATGGACCCCGACCGGTTCTGCGACGTGGTGGCGGCGCTGGAGCCGACGTTCGGGGCGATCAACCTGGAGGACATCAAGGCGCCGGAGTGCTTCTATATAGAAGACAAGCTGCGCGGGCGGATGGGCATTCCCGTGTTCCATGACGACCAGCACGGCACGGCGATCACGGTGGCGGCGGCGGTGCGCAACGGGCTGGTGTTGCAGGGCAAGCGTCTGGAGGACGTGAAGCTGGTGACCTCGGGCGCCGGGGCGGCGGCGCTGGCCTGCGTCGATCTGCTGGTGGCGATGGGGTTGAAGCCGGAGAATGTGTGGCTGACCGACATCAAGGGCGTGGTTTTCGCGGGGCGGGAGGGGCTGGATGAGCGGCTGTCCTTCTATGCGCGGGAGACCAATGCGCGGGGGCTCGCCGATGTGCTGGATGGGGCGGATATCTTCATGGGGCTGTCGGCGCCCAGGGTGCTGAAGGCGGAGTGGCTGCACAAGCTGGCGCCGAAGCCGCTGATTTTGGCGCTGGCCAATCCGGAGCCGGAGATTCTGCCCGAAGCGGTGCGCGCGGCGCGGCCGGACGCGATCGTGGCGACGGGGCGGAGCGATTATCCGAACCAGGTCAACAACGTGCTGTGCTTCCCGTTCATTTTCCGCGGCGCGCTGGATTCCGGGGCGACGACGATCAACGAGGCGATGAAGCTGGCGGCCGTTGAGGCGATCGCCGAGCTGGCGCGGGTGGAGGCCTCCGAGGTGGTGGCGGCGGCCTATGGCGGGGCGGCGCCGGTGTTCGGGCGGGAGTATATCATCCCGAAGCCGTTCGATCCGCGGCTGATCCTGCAGATCGCGCCGGCGGTGGCGAAGGCGGCGATGGAGAGCGGGGTGGCGCGGCGGCCGATCGCCGATTTCGTGGCGTATCAGCGGGAGCTGGAGCGCTTCGTGTTCCGCTCCGGCCAGTTGATGCGCCCGGTGTTCGAGGCGGCGAAGGCGGCGCCGGCACGCATCGTCTATGCCGAGGGCGAGGATGAGCGGGTGCTGCGGGCGGCGCAATCGGTGCTGGATGACGGGATCGCCGAGCCGATCCTGCTGGGGCGCCGCGCGGTGATCGAGGGGATGGTGCGCGACATGGGGTTGCGGATGGACCTCGGCGGCAGCGTGCAGATCCTCGATCCCGCGGCCGATGCGGCGTATTTCGCGCCGCTGGTGCCGCGCTACCAGGCGCTGGTGGGGCGGCGGGGGACGCCGCCGGTGGCGGCGGAGCGGCGGATGCACACGCGGCGCTCGGTGGCGGCGGCGATGATGCTGGAGGCCGGGCTGGTGGATGCGGCGATTTGCGGCGGCTCGACCGACTGGTGGCAGCAGATGCTGGATGTGATGCCGATCATCCCCAAGCGGGCGGAGGTGTCGCGGCTCTATGCGCTGTCCTGCCTGATCCTGCCGGCGGGCCAGCTTTTCATCTGCGACACCTACATGAATGTCGATCCGACGGCGGAGCAGGTGGCGGAGATGACGCTGCTGGCGGCCGAGGCGGTGCGGGGCTTCGGCATCGTGCCCAAGGCGGCGCTGCTGTCGCATTCGTCGTTCGGGGCGTCGAACTCGCCGAGCGCGCGCAAGATGCGGACGGCGCTGGGGTTGATCCGGGCGCGGGCGCCGGAGCTGGAGATCGACGGCGAGATGCACGCCGACGCGGCGCTGGTGGAGACGATCCGCCATCGGGCGGTGGCGGATAGCCGGCTGGAGGGGACGGCGAACCTGCTGGTGATGCCGACGCTGGATGCGGCCAACATCGCGTTCAACCTGCTCAAGGCGGCGGTGGACGGGCTGCCGGTGGGGCCGCTGCTGTTGGGGATGAGCAAGCCGGTGCATGTGGTGGTGCCGAGCGTGACGGCGCGCGGCATCCTCAACGTCTCGGCGGTGGCGGCGCAGCAGGCGCACGCTCTGCGCCAGGCGGGATAGGCGCGATGGTGGCGCTGCTTCTCGGTGCGCTGTGCCTCGGTGCGGTGCTGGCGGCGCTGGGGATGTTCTCCAAGGCCAATGTGCGCACGCTCAAGACGCTCGGGATCTGGGTGGGCGCGATCGGCGGCATGCTGCTGGCGGCGATGCTGCTGTTCTCCGGCCGGGGGATGACGGCGATCTGGGCGCTGGTGATGCTGGGGCCGCTGGTGTGGTCCTGGGTGGTGGAGCAGCGGGCCAAGCCGGGCGGGGCGGCGCGGGCATCCGGCCCGATGAGCCGGGCGGAGGCCTATGAGGTGCTCGGTCTGAAGCCCGGCGCCGACGAGGCCGCCATCCGCGCGGCCCATCGCCGGCTCATGCAGGCGGCACACCCGGACCATGGCGGCTCCGATTGGCTGGCGGCCCGCATCAATCAGGCGCGGGACGTGTTGCTGGGGTGAGCCGCATGACGTTTTTGTTAACACAGGGATGTGCCATAATTCGGCCGCCTGTGGTGAATAATGCCGCCGTAGCACAGACGAAGGATGCCCCCCGTGACCAAACCGCTTCGCAAGGCCGTCCTACCCGTCGCCGGGCTCGGCACGCGCTTCCTGCCCGCCACCAAGGCGATGGCCAAAGAGATGCTGCCGGTGGTGGACAAGCCGTTGATCCAGTACGCGATCGAGGAGGCGCGGGCGGCGGGGATCCAGCAGTTCTGCCTCGTCACCGGCCGCGGCAAGACGGCGATCGTCGAGCATTTCGACATCGCCTATGAGCTCGAGGCCACGCTCAAGATGCGCAACAAGGAGGCCGAGCTGCGCATGCTGCGCGACGCGCAGCTGCCGCCGGGCTCGATCGTCACCGTCCGCCAGCAGGAGCCGATGGGGCTTGGCCACGCCATCTGGTGTGCGCGCGCTTTCGTCGGCGACGATCCCTTCGCCATCCTGCTGCCTGACGATCTCGTGCTGTCCGAGACCCCCTGCACGCAGCAGCTCGCCGAGGCCTATTACCAGACCGGCGGCTGCGTGGTGGCGGTCACCGAGGTGCCGCGCGACCAGACCAACCGCTACGGCATTCTCGACATCGGCGCCGATGATGGCCGCCTCGTCGAGGTCAAGGGCCTGGTGGAGAAGCCGAAGCCGGAGGACGCGCCCTCCAACCTCTCGATCATCGGCCGCTACGTGCTGCGGCCGGAGGTGATGCAGTATCTCGGCATGCTCGAACGGGGCACCGGCGGCGAGGTGCAGCTGACCGACGCGATGGCGAAGCTGATCGGCCAGGTGCCGTTCCACGGGCTGCGCTACGAAGGGCGGCGGTTCGATTGCGGCGACAAGATCGGCTTCCTCGAGGCGCAGATCGCGTTTGCGCTGAAGCGGCCGGACATGGCGACGCAGGTTGCGGCGTTTCTCAAGAATTACGTTTAGGGGTGGGTAGGAAGGAAGCGGTTCTTTTTTGAAAAAAGAACCAAAAAAACTTTTATCCGTTGGCGGCGCGGCCTCTCCGGCTAGCTCCGCAGCAAACGGATAGAAAAGTTTTTGCTTCTTTTTTCAAAAAGAAGCGCTTTCTTCCTCCCTTAACCCTCAACTCACCCATTCCAGCGGCAGGCAATCATCATGAGCTTCATTCACGAGTTCAACCCCACCGTTCTGCGGGAGTACGACATCCGCGGCATCGTCGGGCAGACGCTGCATGAGGCGGATGCCTTCGCCATCGGCCGTTGCTTCGGCACCGTCGTCGCGCGCAATGGGGGGACCACGGTCGCGGTCGGTTATGATGGGCGGGTGTCTTCGCCTTCGCTGGAAGCGGCGCTGGTCGCCGGGCTGCGCGCCTCGGGGATGGATGTGACACGCATCGGCCTCGGCCCGACGCCGATGCTGTATTACGCCGCCACCGTCGGCAAGACCGGCGGCGCGGTAATGCTGACCGGCAGCCATAATCCGCCGAACTACAACGGCTTCAAGATGATGCTCGCTGGCAAGCCTTTCTTTGGCAAGCAGATCACCGATCTCGGCCGCATGGCCGCCGCCGGGGACGTCGTGGCCGAGGGCGCTGGCGCGGTGCGCACCATCGACATCTCCGAGGAATATATCGACCGTCTGGTGAAAGACTGGGACGGCGGCACGCGCGCGCTCAACGTGGTGTGGGACAATGGCAACGGCGCCGCCGGTGCGGTGCTGGAGCGGCTGGTGAAGAAGCTGCCGGGCAATCACACCGTGCTCTACCCCGAAATCGACGGCACCTTCCCCAATCACCACCCGGACCCGACGGTGCTGAAGAACGTGGAGGCGCTGATCCATGAGGTGCGCGCCCGCGGCGCCGATCTCGGCATCGCCTTCGACGGCGATGCAGACCGCATCGGCGTGGTCGATGACAGCGGCACCATGATGTTCGGCGACCAGCTTTTGGTGGTTCTCGCGCGCGACGTGCTGAAGACCCACCCGGGCGCCACCATCATCGCCGACGTGAAAGCGAGCCAGGTGCTGTTCGACGAGGTGGCGCGTGCCGGC
>CAIWAJ010000628.1:0-3434 GCA_903910565.1 uncultured Rhodospirillales bacterium | reverse complement strand
GCGGACCTCATGGTGCATCGCGCCCTCATTGCCGGACTGAAGCTCGGTGTCGGCGGGTTGGAGCCGGGCGATGGCGCCCATTTCGCCGAGACCTGCGAGCACATCACCGCCACCGAACGCCGCGCCGCCCTGGCCGAGCGCGACGCGACGGACCGCTACCTCGCCGCCTTCATGATGGACAAGGTGGGCGCCACGTTTGACGCGCGCATCTCCGGTGTCACCCGGTTCGGCCTGTTCGTCACCGTCGCCGGCAATGGCGCGAGCGGCCTGGTGCCGATCTCGACCTTGCCGGAGGATTTCTACATCCACGACGAGGCGACGCAGACGCTCACCGGGCGGCGCAACGGGTTGGTGTTCCGGCTTGCCCAGGAGGTCGAGGTGCGGCTCTCCGAGGCGAGCCCGGTGACGGGCGGGCTGGTGTTCCACATCCTGCAAGGCCCGGGCGGCCGTGCGCCACGGCAGCGCTGGAAGCGGCGATGACACCGCCCCGGCGGGTTGTCACTTGACGGCGCGGCCACGGATGCGCAATTAGACCCCTCCATCAGCGCCCGTAGTCGCGCGCCCTTCTGTTCGGAAAGTATCATGGCCAAGTCCAACACCATTCAGATCAAGCTCGTGTCGACCGCCGACACCGGCTACTTCTACGTGACCAAGAAGAACGCCCGCGCCCAAACCGGGAAGATGGAGATGCTGAAGTACGACCCCGTCGTGCGCAAGCACGTCGCGTTCAAGGAAGCCAAGATCAAGTGATCCCGTGCCCGGCTTCGGCCGGGCGTGTCCTGTTGGCCGGCGTTTATGCGGCGCCGGCCGCTTGGAAGAATACCGTGCGATTACGGCCTTCCCGCTTGGCCTGATAAAGCGCCTGGTCGGCTTCCTGCAGCAAGCGCTCCGGCGTGGTGCCTGCATGACGACCGCAGGAAATACCAATGCTCACCGTCAACGGATGCCTAAGCCCAGGCTCCGGAAAAAACTGCATGTCCGCAATCGCGGAACGCAGCCGTTCTGCTGCGGCCAGAGCATCCTCGGGGGTGGTCCCAGGCATCACCACTGCGAATTCCTCGCCGCCGTAGCGGGCGATCGAGTCGAACACCCGGATGCGCCGGCGCAGCGAATCCGCGATCATCCGGAGCGCCTGGTCACCGATCGGATGGCCCCAACGGTCGTTGATGGACTTGAAGTGATCAACGTCGATCATCATCACGGCCAAGCGATGCGGATCGCCCGATGCCAGCAGCCCCCGCAGATGCCGCATGAGGTATCGCTGGTTATAGAACCCGGTCAGCGGGTCGGTGAGCGCCATTTCCAGGGCATGACCAAGATCGGCGCGCAACCGGTCCTGATATATCTTGCGGCGGATCTGGTTACGAGCGCGGGCGCGGAATTCGTTTTCGTCGATCGGTCGCAGGACCCAGTCATTGGCCCCGATATCGAAGCCGCGCAGCATCCGGTCCTTCTGCTCGGGATCGGCGACCAGTAGCAGCGGCACATTCTGGGTGCGCTCAGCGGCACGCAACCGCGCCGCGAGCCGCAGCGGGTCGTCATTGGTCAGCGACAGGCTAAGCACGATGAGATCGAAATCCATCGCGCCGGCCAGTTGGAGCGCCTCGGCCTCAGAGGTTGCCCGGGCCGCCAGGATGCCCTCATGCGCCAGCGCATCCTGCATGCCGATGGTGCTCGGCTCGAAGTCATCCACCACCAGGGCGCGCGCCCCTGACACCGACGGTGGCGGAAGATTATCGCCGCCAATGCCCAGCGCGCGGGCGGTCTCGCCGCGCACCCGCCATTCGTCAAGCAGTCGCTTTAGCCGCACCAGGGACTTCGTGCGTGCCAGCAGCGTGTCATAGTCGACGGGCTTGGTGAGGAAGTCATCCGCCCCCGCCTCGAGGCCGCGCAACCGCTCCTCCGGCTCGCTGAGCGCCGTCACCATCACGACCGGAATATGCAGTGTCCTGCCGTCCTCTTTGAGCCGGCGGCAGGTCTCATAGCCGTCGATCTCCGGCATCATCACGTCGAGCAGGATGAGGTCAGGTTGCCAAGTCTGGGCGAGCCCGATCGCATCGTAACCCGAATGCGCCGTGGCGACCTGATAGTACTCCGCCCCCAGCTTCGCCTCGAGCAGGCGCGTGTTGGCCGGAACATCGTCGACAACGAGAATGCGGGCGGTCATGGGCCGCTGAATATCCTTTCTGCCGCCCATGCGTGGTGCATGAGCGGGGCTTCGACGATCAAGTCATAATATAGACAGCATCGCGGTGAAAAAAGCACTCAGGCGTTTCCCGTAAGATAGTCAATGGCCGCCATGATGCCGCCCGGTGTGTGCGGAACTCCCGCACTGCGCAGCCCCATCTCGATGCCGCCGAGCGTGCCGATCAACTGGAGATCGCCGAAGTCGCCGAGGTGGCCGATACGGAACACCCGGTCTTTCAACTGGCCGAGCCCGTTGCCGAGCGACATATTGGATTTCGCCAGGATCGTCGCGCGCAGATTATCCGCGCTATGGCCCTCAGGCACCCGCACGGCGGTGAGCGCCGAGGAGTAGTGGCGGGGATCGGCGCACTGGATTTCGAGTCCCCAAGCCCGCACGGCGCGGCGCGTCGCCTCGGCGTGGCGGTCGTGGCGGGCGAACACGTTGGTCATCCCCTCCTCCAGCAGCATCGAGACCGCGGAATCGAGGCCGTAGAGCAGATTGGTGCCGGGGGTGTAGGGGAAATAGCCGGTCTCATTGGCCGCCAGCATCGGCCGCCAGTCCCAGTAGGAGCGCGGCAGCTTGGCCTTCTCGGCGGCCGCCAGCGCTTTGGCGCTGATGGCGTTGAAGGACAGGCCGGGCGGCAGCATCAGCCCTTTCTGCGAGCCGGCCACGGTGACATCGACGCCCCATTCGTCATGCCGGTAGTCGATGCTCGCCAGCGAGGAAATGGTATCGACCAGCAGCAGGGCCGGGTGCTTGGCGGCGTCGATGGCGGCGCGGACCTCGTCGACGCGGCTGGTGCAGCCGGTCGAGGTTTCGTTGTGCACTACGCAGACCGCCTTGATGCGATGCGCCGTGTCCTTCGCGAGCGCCGCGCCGATCGCCTCGACATCGGCGCCGCGCCGCCAGTCGGTATCAATGAATTCCGGCACCAAAGAGAGGCGTTCGGCCATCTCCTTCCAAAGCGAGGCGAACCAGCCGGTGCGGCACATCAGCACTGCATCGCCAGGCGAGAGGGTGTTGGCGAGGGCAGCCTCCCAGGCCCCAGTGCCGGAGGCCGGATAGATCACCACCGGCCCCGCGGTCTGGAAAACCTTGCGGAGAGTGCCGAGAATGCGGGCGCCGAGCTTGCCGAAATCCGGCCCGCGATGGTCCATCGTCGGGTTGTCCATCGCGCGCAGCACCCGGTCAGGCACGTTGGTCGGGCCCGGGATCTGCAGGAAATGGCGGCCGGGGGTGTGCGTGG
>CAIWAJ010000627.1:0-3559 GCA_903910565.1 uncultured Rhodospirillales bacterium | reverse complement strand
ATGGCCTTCGCCAAGGCCGTCTCACAGGCCAGCCAATTTAACGGGCTATTTGCATAGACGAAATGAGGGGGTGGTTGAGCCCACAGATAGGCATCGGTCGACCGCAGGTAGCCCTGGCTGTCCACCGATTCATGAAAATTAGCGTAGAGGCTGGTGAGCTGGGTGCATTTGAGGAAGGGCGCGACGATCGGCAGATGGAGCGACACCATCGCCCTCAACGTGTGCGGCCGAATGAAGTTATCGACGTCGACCACGAAGTAGAACTCGCATCCAAGCGCCAATGCCTGGCTCATGCTCTCCTGCCGAATGCGCCCAAGCACCGAGAAACGCAGGTGATTCCACTCATGCACGGCAAAATCCTGCACCCGCTCAGCGACATCGGAGCGGTCGAACACCACACCGGCATAGCGGTGGCCGGCCCGGGCCAGCCACTCCTCCAGGATCTCCGCGGTATCGTCGGTGTTGTTGTTGGTGCGCACGTAGAGCGCGATGCGGTCGGCTGGGTAGTCCAGCGCCTCGATGCAACGGAGAAAAAAGCGCAACTGGCCGGCCTTCTGCTTCGCGAGAATGGCCAGCAATACCTTCGGCAGGGGGCGATCCGGCATGATATCCACAGGTGGTGACAGCGTGCGACCCTAGCGCACCGCCGCCGGCCGCGCCACCGCGCGAGGCCGCGCCGCCGTGCGGGACTTCAGCCACCGCCGCACCAGCGCGACCGCAAGCACCGCCGCGGCACTTGCCGCCACCAGCGCCGAGGGCCGCCACGCCGTAAGATCGAGGTTGGACATCAGCACCCGCATGGCGGGAATATGTGTCGCCACGCCAAACCAGCCGGCCTCCAGCAGCGCGGTGGCCACAGGCACCACCGCCAGCAGCCCCACCAGCAGCGCCGGCCGCGCCTGAAACCGCCGCGGGGCCAGCCGCCACAATCCGAGCCAAACAAATACGCCTAGCGCGAAGGCAGCATCCGCCACGCCGGCCTTGGATTGCAGGAAGTAGTGGAACAGCGCCAGCACGGTGATGGGGAACACCAGGCGATGGAGCGTCTTCCAGCGCTGGCGCAGCTTCTTCTGCCAGCCGTCGGTCGAGGTCACCATCAGCGCGACCAGGCCAAGCAGCGTGACGAAGCCAATGGTGAGGTAGAAGCGCAGCACGATTTCGCTGACCACGAAGCTCAGGCTCCAGCGGCTGTCCCAGGCGTAGAGCACGAGATGGGCGACGGCGTAGCAGGCCGCCCCCACGCCGAGCATGCGGCGCAGAATCACGACGCGCGGCCAGTCCCACACGGCACGCAAGGGCGTCACCGCGAGGGAGGCAAGCAGGAAGCGCACCGCCCAATCGCCGGTTCCGTGGATCAACTGGGTGATCGGGCGGGCGCCGAGCATGCCCATGAGGTAGGCGGCGGCGAGGTCCACCGCCGGCCACATCAGCACCAGCAGCACGACGAGTTTGAGGGCGGAAAACCGCCCCGCCGGATCGCGCCACACCGCCAATTGCCGCATCATCGCCCGCACTCCAAGCATGTGCGGGAGAGACGCGGCAGGGGGCGCGGCGTTACGCTCAAACGCCCGCCTTCTGCAGGGCGGCGACGTAGCCGCGGTTCCAGGTCGGGCAGATCATCACCTCGTTGATGACGACGTGCCTGGGCAGGCAGGCGATGTAGCGGATGAGATCGCCGACATCCTCCTTCTGCGCCATTTTCGCGCGGTCATCAGCGCTGACCGGCACCGGGCGCTTGTCGAGAATCGGGGTGGCCACCTCGCCGGGCAGCACCGCGGTGCAGCGGATGCCGTTGATGCATTCCTGCATGTTGATGGTGTGGCAGGCCGCCACCACGCCATGCTTGGCCGCCACATAGGCCGGCCCGCTCATCAGCCCGACCCAGCGGCCGGCCATCGAGGCGGTGACGATGATCTGGCCATCCTGCTGCTTGCGCATCATCGGCAGCACGGCGATGGCGCCATAGAACACGCTGTCGAGATTGCCGTGCAGCACGGTGTCGATCCCCTCCGGCGAGATCTTGTCCCAGGAGCGGTCAAGGATGTTGATGCCGGCATTGGCGACGAAAATATCCAGCCGCTTGAACTTCTTCTTGATCCAGTCGGCGATGCCCTGAACGGCGGCGGCGTCCGTCATGTCGCCGGCCTTCACATGCGCCGTGCCCCCCGCCTCGGCGATCCGCCCCGCCACCTCCTTCAGCGGCGCCGTCCGCCGCCCGGTCAGCACCAGCGTCGCCCCCTCCGCGGCGAGCGCCATCGCCGCCCCCTCGCCGATGCCGGTGCCGGCGCCGGTGACCCAGACGATCTTGCCATCAAGCTTGCCCATGACTCTCTCCCTTCCTGCCCCCCGCCACCGGCCTCAAGGCTGTGATCCTGGGCGCCGCGACGATAGCGCCAAGGACTGCCGCAGGGAAATCGCCGCTATGGCGTATAGGTGAGCTGCAGCCCCCCGTGATGGTCATTGCCAAGATGGAACTTGGCGCCGAGATACCCATCCGCCGCAGCAAAATGCAGGTCAATGCTGCCTGCGGTTCCAACCACGCTCAGAGTATTGCCGGCAAAATGCCGCGAAACCAGCCCACCGATCCCGATCAAGTCAATCACGTCGGTCGCCACGAACCCGGAAATCACCGCGCCGACCGGTGCGCGCACGGCCATAGTCTCGTTCGGCGTCTGAGTCGGATCGGTTGGGCGAATGAACGCGACGGAGCCGCCACCAATCGTGGCGCCGACATCCAGCACCGCACCCGGCATGATGCCGATCGCGCCATCCCCCGCGACCGGGGCCGCCAGCGCAAGTTTGCCACCCTCCGCAATGAGTTGCCCGGCGTTGTTGATCCCCGACGCCTTCAGCATGCCACTGCCGCTCAGCGATGCATCCTGTGCGATGTTGATGTTGCCATGCCCAAGTGCGGCTGCGCCGACGTCACCGACATTGATATTCCCCGCGACCCCAGCAGCGAGCGTTCCGGTGCCGCTGATTGACAGGTAGCTTGCATCGTCCGCCTCGCCATCCACCCGCAACTGTCCCGAACCGAGCAACGCGATGTTCGTGCCGTTGAGCAGCGTGTTGTACCCGTTCATCACCCATTGCGCCTTATCGTCGACGCTGATCGCGCGGAAGTTGGTGATCTGGGTTCCGATACCGGACGCGATGCCAACAGTGCTACCCGCGCCAAATTCGAGTAGATCAGCGTTGGGGATTCCCGCCACCGCGCCGGAAATCACCGAGCCTGGAAGCAGCTTCAACAGATTGGGCGCACCATCGTGGAATCGGATAGCCACAGATGGCCAAACACCCGGAACACCTTCCCCGATAATGGTACCGGCATTCACCACGGTCACACCGCCATAATAGGCGAAAATCCCGTCAATCGAGCTGTCTATCAGCCCGCCTGCGAGGTTGTTGACAACCGAACCGGAACGTGTCAACGACTTTGATACAGCCGGGTTTGGAATTTAAGCTCGGTTACGAGGCGATGTTTGAGCGGCGTCATGCTGGGCGTGTCAGGCAGCGCTTGGTGCTGGCCGCGGCCATTCGAGGATCGGCGCGTCGTCGT
>CAIWAJ010000626.1:0-3032 GCA_903910565.1 uncultured Rhodospirillales bacterium | reverse complement strand
GTGGTGTTTGACGAGATGGTGCCGGTGATCACCAACTTCCTCACCGTGGACGCAGTGCTGGCCGGCGAGTGGGACGTGTTCTGGGATGCGGTGGCGCATCTGATCCAGCCCGCCGGGGTGCTGGCGTATTTCGGCATGGCCTTCATCGCGCGCATGACGCGGGCCTTCATGCTGGACGCGCTGGCCGGGGAATACATCATCACCGCGCGGGCCAAGGGACTTTCCACCGCGCGGGTGATTTGGAAACACGCCTTCGGCAATATCGCGGTGCGGCTGGTGACCATTCTGGCGCTCTCCTATGCCGGGCTGCTGGAGGGTGCGGTGGTGACCGAGACGGTATTTTCCTGGCCGGGGCTCGGCCAATATCTGACGATTTCGCTGCTCAACGCCGATATGAACGCGGTGCTGGGGGCGACGCTGGTGGTGGGCGTGACTTACCTCGCCTTCAACCTGCTGGCCGATCTGCTCTACAAACTGCTGGACCCGCGCGTGCAATGAGCGCGACCACGGGACAATCCTGGCGGGACTGGTTGCTGACCGATACGCCGGCCTCGCGGACGCAGGCGGCCTGGGGGGAGCGCTACCGGCTGTGGTGCAGCTTCCGCTCCAACGGTCTGGCGATGATCGGCCTCATCGTCGCGCTCGTGATGGTGGTGCTCTCGCTGTCCGCCCCGCTGCTCGCCACGTATGATCCCAGCACGCAAGAACTCGCCAACCGCCTGGCACGGCCCTCCGCCGAGCATTGGCTGGGCACCGACGAGCTGGGCCGCGACGTGTGGTCGCGTATTCTCTATGGCGGTCGGGTGACGCTCGGGATGGTGGTGGCCGTGGTGGCGCTGGTGGCGCCGCTGGGCCTCGCGATCGGCTGCATCGCCGGCTATTTCGGCGGGTTCGCCGATCGCGCGCTGATGCGGGTGACGGATGTGTTTCTCGCTTTCCCCCGGCTGATCCTGGCGCTGGCGTTTGTCGCCGCCATCAAGCCCGGCATCACCTCGGCGATTTTCGCCATCGTGCTGACGGCCTGGCCGCCCTATGCGCGCCTGGCGCGTGCCGAGACGATGACCATCCGCAATACCGACTTCATCGCGGCCGTGCGGCTCACCGGCGCCTCGCCAGCGCGGATCATCCTGCGCCATGTCGTGCCGCTGTGCCTTGGCTCGCTGGTGGTGCGCGTGACGCTCGACATGAGCTCCATCATCCTCACCGCCGCCTCGCTCGGCTTCCTCGGCATGGGCGCCCAGCCACCCTCGCCGGAATGGGGTGCCATGATCGCGACCGCGCGACGCTTCATCCTGGAGCAGTGGTGGGTGCCGACCATCCCCGGTGTTGCGATTTTCGTGGCGTCGCTCGCGTTTAATCTCCTGGGGGATGGATTGCGGGATGTGTTGGATCCGAAGCAGCGATGATGCGGGGAAGGGAAGCGTGTTCTTTTTGTGAACAAAAAGAACCAAAAAAACTTTTTCTAACTTCGTTGCCGCTGGCGTACCTTCGCGGGATCGCTGGGAGCGGTACACAGCAAGTGGATAAAAGTTTTTTGGTTCTTTTTTTCAAAGAAGAAGCGCTTTGATGCGCGTCGAAATCCAGAACCTCACCATCTCCTTCCCGACTGCGACCGGGATCAGCCACGCCGTGCGCGGCGTCTCGCTCGATATCGGCACCGAGAAGCTCGGCATCGTCGGCGAATCCGGCTCGGGCAAGTCACTCACCGCGCGCTCCATCCTGAAGCTGCTGCCGCGCTCGGCGCGGATTACCGCCGATAAGCTGAGCTTCGATGGCATCGACGTGCTGACCGCCAATGAGAGTGCGATGCGCGCCATCCGCGGCAAGCGCGCCGGGCTGATCCTGCAGGACCCCAAGTATTCGCTGAATCCGGTGATGACGGCCGGCGCACAGATCGCGGAATCCTGGCGTATGCACCGCAAGGGCGGCGCGCGGGAGGCGCGCGAGGCGGCGATCGATCTGCTGGCCCAGGTGAAAATCAACGATCCCGGCCGGGTGTTTGACGCCTATCCGCATGAATTGTCGGGCGGCATGGGCCAGCGGGTGATGATCGCCATGATGCTGGCACCCGACCCTGAATTGCTGATCGCCGACGAGCCGACCTCGGCGCTCGATGCCACGGTGCAGGCGGAGATCCTGCGGCTGATGGAGGATCTGGTGGCGCGGCGCGGCATGTCGCTCATCTTGATCAGCCACGACCTGCCGCTGGTTTCGCATTTCTGCGACCGGGTGGCGGTGATGTATGCCGGGCGCATTGTCGAGCAGCTTGGCGCCGGCGAGTTGGCCCAGGCCAAGCATCCCTATACCCGCGGATTGCTCGACTGCATGCCCGCACTCTCGCAGGTGAAGCCGCGGCTGCCGGTGATGACGCGTGATCCGGCGTGGCTGGCATGATCAAGATCGAGAACCTGCATGTCCATTTCGGCGCGGTGCATGCGGTGCGGGGCGTGTCCTTCAATGTGCCGGCCGGGGCGTCCTTCGGCATCGTTGGCGAATCCGGCTCCGGCAAGTCCACCGTGCTACGCGCGCTGTCCGGGCTGAATGACGACTGGACCGGAAGCATGCGCATCAAGGGCACCGCCCTGGCGCCCCGCCGTGGCAAGGACTTCTTCCGCCGGGTGCAGATGGTGTTCCAGGACCCCTATGGCTCGCTGCACCCGCGCCAGACCGTGGATCGCGCGCTGTCCGAGCCGCTCGAGGTGCACGGGATGGATCAGCACGAGCGGCGCATCCTGCAGGCGCTGTCGGAAGTGGCGCTGCCGCCTTCCGTGCGGTTCCGCTACCCGCATCAGCTGTCCGGCGGCCAGCGCCAGCGCGTGGCGATCGCGCGTGCGCTGATGGCCGAGCCCGAGGTGCTGCTGCTCGATGAGCCGACCTCGGCGCTGGACGTGTCGGTGCAGGCGGAGGTGCTGAACCTGCTGGCCGATTTGCAGGAGCGGCGCGGCCTCACCTATTTGCTCGTCAGCCACAACCTCGCGGTGGTGGCGCATCTCTGCCCGATGGTCGGCGTGATGCAGGGCGGCGAGATGGTG
>CAIWAJ010000625.1:0-1643 GCA_903910565.1 uncultured Rhodospirillales bacterium | reverse complement strand
GCGCGCATACGCTGGGCGCCATCGAGCTCTCCAATCCCGGCAAGCCACCGCCCAAACGCCACTTTGTCCATACCTGAGATGTTCCCCTGACGCCGGGGAGTAGAATCGCAGATCTCAACAGATGACGCAATAAGAGCGAAAAGTTTTTTTGGTTCTTTTTGTTCACAAAAAGAACACCCTTCCCCTCCCTTTGCGCCCCTCCCAGGAAATCCGGATATACTCCGCGCATGTCGATCTCCCTCGCCCCGCCGCCGCCCGATGGCGCCACCCCCGCGATGACGCAATGGTTCGCCGCCAAGGCGCTGCACCCGGAGGCGCTGCTGTTTTTCCGCATGGGCGATTTCTACGAGATGTTCTTCGCCGATGCCGAGGCGGCCGCCGCCGCGCTCGACATCTCGCTGACCCATCGCGGCACCCATGGCGGCCTGCCGATCCCGATGTGCGGCGTGCCGGTGCATGCCGCCGAGGCCTATCTCTCCCGGCTGATCCGCCGCGGCTTCCGCGTCGCCGTCGGCGAGCAGATGGAGGACCCCAAGGCGCGCACCGGCAAGGCGCCGATCCGCCGCGAGGTGGTGCGCCTGATCACCCCGGGCACGCTGACCGAGGATGCGCTGCTCGATGCCTCGCGCCCCAATCTGCTGCTGGCGCTGGCCCGGCGCGAGGCGGTGATCGGTGCGGCCTGGCTCGAAATCTCCACCGGGCTGTTCGAGACCCAGGCGCTGGCGCCATCCGCTCTACCGGCGCTGCTGGGGCGGCTCGATCCCGCGGAAATCCTGGCGCCCGAGGAGATCGTGCTGGGCGATTTTACCGCCCGCCGCACTCCGACCGCACCGCCGCCGGCCTTTCCGCGCCGGCTGCTGGAGCAGCATTTCGCCGTCACCAGCATCGAGGCGTTCGGCAGTTTTTCGGAGGCCGAGACCGAGGCGGCGGCCGTGGCGCTCGACTATGTGCGCGCCACCCAGGCCGGCAAGATGCCCCGCCTCTCGGCGCCGAGCCCGCTTGGCGATGCCGGGCGGATGGAGATGGATGCGGCGACTCGGCAGAGCCTTGAGATCATCCGGGCGCGCGACGGCTCAAGCAGCCATACACTGCTCTCCGCGGTGCAGCGCACCCTCTCGGCGTCCGGCGCGCGGCTGCTGGCGGAGCATCTCGCGGCCCCGCTGGCTGACCCCGCCGCCATTGCGGCGCGGCAGGATGCCTGGTCCTGGCTGCTGGCCAATCCCGGCGATGCCGGGGCCATTCGCGCCGCCCTGCGTGGCGCGCCCGATATCGCCCGTGCACTCGCCCGGCTCTCGCTCGGCCGCGGCGGCCCGCGCGATCTCGCCGCCATCCGCGACGGCATGGCGGCCGCCACCGAGGCTGCCACCCGTCTTGCCGGCCCGCTGCCGAATCTGCTGGCGGATATTCGCGACCGCCTCGCCGTGCCGCCCGCCCTGCATGGGCTGCTGGCCGCTTCACTCGCCGATCCCGCGCCGGTGCGCCTCGATCCCTCGGCCGGGGGGGCGGCGATTGCGGCCGGGTTCGATGGGGAGCTCGATGCCGAGCGGGCGCTGCGCGACGACAGCCGCCGGGTGATCGCGGCGATGCAGCTCGATTTCGCCCAGCGCTACGGGGTGGCCAGCCTCAAGATCAAGCACCACGCG
>CAIWAJ010000624.1:0-2442 GCA_903910565.1 uncultured Rhodospirillales bacterium | reverse complement strand
TCCAACACATCGGAAAAACGCATCCGACGGATCCCTTCGTGAATGCGTGCCCGGTCCATCTGTGCCCCCGTTCCTCACAGGGCAGATGACCGGACACGTCACGAGCTACAAACACCGGACAGATCACGAGCTAGCCACAATTTCCAGACTTCAGGTTGCGCAATCTTAATTTTTTGTCTACCGAGCGAAACGCGGTGGTCCGGGGGGCCTTGCATGACATGCAAGATGTTGAGCGCAGCCCTGGCGCGCGATTGGCGGTCTGATAGTCAGGAGAGGACATACTGTGAAGCTTATCAAGAAGTTCAAGACGGCGTTGCTGGTGATGGTGCTGACGATCATCTGCACGTGCCTGGTTGAGGCCGCCGGGTTTGCGGATTTCCGGGATTATGATGCGGCGCATCGGCATATTCTGGCGGCGATTGAGGAGTTCAATCGGGCGCGGGAGGCCAATCGCTATCAGATGGACGGGCATGGCCGACGGGTGATTGAATTGTTGCAGGCGGCCGATGTTGAACTCGGCGAGGCGATGCGGGCGGTGCATCGGCGCTAGCGGGCATTTGTCCGGCCTGTACGCGCCGGAGACAAACTCCCTCACTGAAGCGGCCGGATTTTCTGGATTCGCCGGAGTAAAACTCCATCAGTGAAGCTCTCTGCGTTGATCGCAGTGGGGTGGGGGATGAAGGTCGTGGATCTGTATGCTCGTGTCCGATACGCGGTTCGGATTGAGGGGATCAGCGGTCGGGAGGCAGCGCGCCGTTTTGGGATTGATCCTCGGACGGTTGCGAAGATGCTGACGTTTTCCGTGCCGCCTGGTTACCGGCGCAGCCGGCCGGCGTCGCGTCCGAAGTTGGACCCATTTGTGGGGATCATCGACCGTATCCTGGAAGATGATAAAGGGCGGCCGGCGAAGCAGCGTCACACATCCAAGCGGATCTTCGAGCGCCTGCGCGACGAGCACGGCTACGGCGGCGGTGTGACGATCGTGAAGGATTACGTGCTGGCGCAGCGCCAGCGACAGCGTGAGGTGTTTGTGCCGCTGCGGCACGATCCCGGTCACGCGCAGGCCGATTTCGGCGAAGCGTTGGCAGTGATTGGCGGGGTGGAACAGAAGATCCACTTCTTTGCCATGGACCTGCCGCACAGCGACGCCGGTTTCGTGCAGGCATACCCAGCGGAGACGACGGAGGCCTTCTGCGCCGGGCATGTTGCTGCGTTTGCGTTCTTCGGCGGGGTGCCGCAGTCGATCCTGTATGACAACACCAAGCTGGCGGTGGCCCGGATACTGGGTGACGGCACACGGCAGCGGACGCGCGTATTCAGCGAGTTGCGATCGCATTACCTGTTCGCCGATCGGTTCGGCCGGCCCGGCAAGGGCAACGACAAGGGCAAGGTGGAAGGCTTGGTCGGGTTGATCCGACGGAACTTCCTGGTGCCCGTGCCGCATGCTGAAAGCTTTGCCGCGCTGAACGAGCGGTTGTTGGCGGATTGCCGGCGCCGCCTCGGCGACCGACTGCGTGGCCACGACGCGACGATTGGCGCGCGTCTGGCCGGGGACCAGGCGTGCTTCAACAACCTGCCGGGGGCGGCGTATGACGCGTGCGAGATGCAGGCGGGTCGGGTGAACTCGTTGTCTTTGGTGCGCTACCGCGGGACCGACTATTCGGTGCCGACAGCCTATGGCCATCGCGAGGTGCTGATCCGCGGCTATATCGACAGCGTGGTGATCTCCTGCGGCGCTGAGGTTGTTGCCCGGCACGCGCGCTCCTACGAGCGGGAAGACTTTGTGTTCGATCCGCTGCACTACTTGGCGTTGCTCGAGCGCAAGATCGGCGCACTCGACCAGGCCGCCCCGTTGGTTGGGTGGAACTTGCCCGAAGAATTCACGACGCTGCGTCGTCTGCTGGAGGCGCGCATGGGCAAACAGGGCAAGCGCGAGTTCGTGCAGGTGCTGCGCCTGCTGGAAGTGTTTGAGGTCGAGGATGTCGCGGCCGGCGTGGCCGCTGCCATCGAGCGCGGCGTGATCGGCTTTGACGCGGTGAAGCATCTGGTGCTGTGCCGGATCGAGCGCCGACCGGCCAGGCTCGACATGACGGTATATCCTTATCTCCCGCACGCCAACGTGGCGATCACCTCGCCGCGAACCTATCTGGCTCTGCTCAGTGGGGCGGCATCATGACCGATACGCAGCCCGCCACGCCGCAGATCCTACTGGCGCATCACCTGAAGGAGCTGGAGCTGCCGACCTTCCTGCGCGAGTATGACAAGCTGGCGCGGCAGTGCGCGAGCGATGCCGTGGATCACGTTCGCTATCTGCTGCGCCTGGCCGAACTGGAATTGATCGAGCGGGAACGCCGGATGGTCGAGCGGCGCATCAGGGAGGCTAGGTTCCCGGCGGTCAAAAGCCTCGACAGCTTCGACTTCCTGGCGTTGCCGTCATTGAAC
>CAIWAJ010000623.1:0-10678 GCA_903910565.1 uncultured Rhodospirillales bacterium | reverse complement strand
GGCCGGACGCTAAGCTCGGTGAGACCGTCTGCGCGGTGGTGGTGCCGAAGCCTGGCGCGGCCGTGAGCCTGGAGGACTTGGTGGCGCATCTGCGCGACGTGCAGAAGGTCGCGATCTACAAGCTGCCCCAGCACATGGTGCTGCTCGAGGCGCTGCCCCGCAGCCCCGCCGGTAAGGTGCTGAAGGGGCAGTTGCGGCAGATGGTGGCGGCACCGTGAGCCGGCCGGATCTTGCTCCGCCGCCCGGCCTGCGCGTCGCAGTCGCCGGCGGTTGCGGCGGCATCGGCCGCGCCGTGGTGCGCGCGCTCAGTGACGCCGGCGCCCGCGTGGCGGTGCTCGATCTCGCGCAATCCGCCGAGCGCCATCCGCCGCCCGATGGCGTGTCCCATTTCGTGTGCGATGCGAGGGACGATGCCACCGTCTCTTCCGCATTCGCCGGCGTCACCCAGGAATTCGGCGCGCTCGACGCCTTCGTCAACCTCGTCGGCTACACCAACGAGCGCACGCTGCTGGAGAACCTCACCCCCGCGGCCTGGGATGAGATGATGGCCGGCAATCTGCGCGGCGCTTTTCTGCTCAACCGCGCCGCCATCCCGCTGATCCGCGCGGCCGGCGGTGGGGCGATCGTCAACTTCACCTCCACCTTCGGCGTGCGGGTCGCGCTGCCTGGCTACTCCGCCTACGCGGCAGCCAAAGCGGGCATTATCAGCCTCACCCAGTCGCTCTCGGTGGAATGCGCGCCGGATATCCGGGTCAACGCCATCGCGCCCGGCCTCACCGACACCGATTTCCTCAAGGGCGGGTTGAGCCGGCCGGAGAAGGCTGTGCGGATTGACCCTGTGGCCTACGGCCAGACCCTGCCGCTGAAACGCGCCGGACGGCCCGAGGACATGGCGCTCGCCGTGCTGTTCCTGGTCGGCCCCGGTGGCCACTACATCACCGGACAGACCCTGCATGTGAACGGGGGCCTGTGGCCTTGAGCGCGGCGCTGCTGCAACTCATCATCAACGGCGTCGCGGTGGGCACCGTCTATGCCCTGGTCGCGGTCGGCCTGGTGATGACCTATCGCGCCACCGAGGTGCTGAATTTCGCCTATGGCGACGTGCTGATGTTCTCCGCCTTCGTCGGCTGGGGCGTCACCGCCTGGCTCGGCATGCCGTTCTGGGTCGCGATGCTGGTGGCGGTCGTGGTGGCGGCGGCGCTGTCCTACGCGGTGGATGCCGGGCTGATGCGGCGCATCGTCGGCCAGCCGCATTTCGCCGCGGTGATGCTCACCATCGCGATCTCGTTCATGCTGCGCGGCCTGGTCTCGATGGGCTTCGGGCCGACCTCGCGCGGGCTCGATACCCCGTTCTCCGGCCATACCTCGCGCTTCGGCGGGGTGGTGGTGGCCGACATCAACCTTGCCATCATCGGCGCCGCCATCCTGGTGACCTCGGTGCTGTTCGCCTTCCTGCGCGGTACCAGGCTCGGCGTATCGATCCAGGCGGCCTCGCAGAACCAGTTGGCGGCCTATCTCTGCGGCATCCGGGTGAAGCGGTTGAACTCCATGGTCTGGGCGATGTCGGGCGCCATCGCCGCGGTCTCCGGCCTGCTGCTGGCGCCGCTCGCCCTGGTGGATGTCGGGCTGTGGTTCGTGGTGCTGAAGGCCTTCGCAGCCCTGGTGCTCGGCGGCTTCGGCTCCATGCCCGGGGCGATCGCCGGCGGGTTGGTGATCGGGCTGATCGAGCAATTCGCCGGCGTCTATCTGCCCGACGGATTCAAGGACGTGAGTGCGCAATTGGTGCTGATCGGCGTGCTCGCGGTCTTCCCGCGCGGGCTCCTCGGCGAAGCGCATGGGCGGCGGGTCTGATGCGCTTTGCCTATGACACCTCCTATGCCGCGGCGCGGCGGCGCCTGCGCTACCCGGCCGGGCGGATCGCCTATGCCGTGCTGCTCGCGGCGCTACTGGCCGGGCCCTATGTGCTGCCGAAGTTCTTCGTCGGCGAGGCGGCGGCGCTGTTCATCGGCTGCATCATGAGCCTCGGGCTGATGGTGCTGACCGGCTTCACCGGCCAGGTGTCGCTCGGCCACGCCGCCTTCGCGGCGATCGGCGCCTATGCCCATGTCAACCTGCTCGGGCTCGGCATTCCCCTGCCGATTTCGCTCGCGGCGTCCGGCGCCATCGCCGGGGCCATCGGGCTGCTGATCGGGCTACCCGCCATCCGCGTCTCCGGGCTGTATCTCGCGATGGTGACTCTTGCCTTCTCGCTGATTGTCGAGCAGGTCGCGGGGCGCTGGAAGGACATCACCGGCGGCTATGGCGGCATCGCGGTGCCCGACCCCGAGCTGTTCGGCCTCACTCTCGGCGGGCTGGTGCCGTTCTACTACCTATGCCTCGCCATTCTGCTCGGCCTGCTGCTGGCGCTCGACAATCTGCTACGCGGACATATCGGCCGCGCCTTCGTCGGCATCCGCGATTCCGAAGCGGCATCGCACGCGCTCGGCATTTGGGTGGCGGGATACAAGGTGCTGGCCTTCGTGATCTCCGCCTTCGTCACCGGCATCGGCGGCGGGCTGCTGGCGCATCAGGTGCAATATGTCACCCCCGAGGGGTTTTCGCTCAATCTCTCCATGGAACTCACGTTGATGGTGGTGATTGGCGGGCTCGGCTCGCTGCGGGGGGCGATCCTCGGCGCCATCCTCATCAGCCTGCTGCCAACGGCGATTTCCCGCGTGAAGCTGATCCTCCCCGCCAGTCTCGCCGCGCAATTCGGGCTCGAGACTTTCGTGTTCGGCCTGGTGCTGGCGCTGTTCGTGCTGTTCGAGCCGGCGGGGCTCAACGGGCGTTGGGTGAAACTGCGCACCCTGCTGCAGACCTTCCCGCTGTACCGCCGGGCCACCTTCGTACGCGGCAAGACATACGCGAAATCGGAGCGGTATCGGTGAAGGCGCTGGAGGTCGATGATCTCACGCTGCGCTTCCGCGGGCTGGTGGCGGTCAATGCGCTGTCATTCGACGTGGCCGAAGGCGAAATCTTCGCCATCATCGGTCCAAACGGCGCCGGCAAGACGTCGGTGTTCAACGTGATCACCCGCATCTTTCCGCCCAGCGCCGGCCGCATCCGCGCGTTCGGGGCCGATATCACCGCCATTTCGCGCCACCACGTGGTTCGCCACGGCATCGCCCGCACCTTCCAGAACATCGAGCTGTTCGAAGGTGCCAGCGTGCTCGACAATCTCCTCCTCGGCCGCCATCGCTTCAACCATGGCGGCGTGCTGGCGCAGATCGCCGGGCTCCCGCGGGTCGGCCGCGCCGAGGATTCGAGCCGGGCGGCGGTGGAGGACATCATCGACCGGCTGGACCTCTCGCCCTTCCGCAATGCCCCGGTCGCCGGCCTGCCCTACGGGGTGCGCAAAGTGGTGGAACTCGGGCGTGCCTTGGCCACCCAGCCCCGCCTGCTGCTGCTGGACGAGCCGGCCTCGGGCCTCAACCCGGAGGAGACGCGCGATCTCGCCTTCTGGATTTCCGACATCCGCGCCGAACTTGGCATCACCGTCGTGATGGTGGAGCACGACATGTCGCTGGTCTCCGCAGTGGCGGACCGGGTGCTGTGCTTGTCGATGGGGCAGCGCCTGGCGATCGGCACAGCGTCCGAGGTGCAGGGGGATGCGGCGGTGATCGCCGCCTATCTCGGCACATGATGCTCAGCGTCAGCAACGTGGAGGCCTGGTACGGCCCGGTCAACGCCATCCGCGGCGTCAGTCTCGACGCGGCTCCGGGGCGCATCCATGCGGTGCTTGGGGCGAATGGGGCGGGGAAATCGACGTTGCTGAAGACGATCGCCGGGGTGATCGACCCGTTCAAAGGCAGCGTCACCTTCGACGGCCAGGCGATCCATGGGCGCGACCCAGATGCGGTGGCGCGGCTTGGCGTGGTGCTGGTGCCGGAGGGGCGGCAGGTGTTTCCGTATCTTACCGTGCGCGAGAACCTGCTGATGGGCGGCTTCGCACGGGGCGGGCGGGGCGAGGCGGAGGCGGTTTTGCTGGAGCGCATCCACGGCTGGTTCCCGCGCCTCGCCGAGCGCGCTGGCCAGCAGGCCGGGCTGCTGTCGGGCGGTGAGCAGCAGATGGTGGCGATCGGGCGGGCGCTGATGGCGGCGCCGCGGCTGCTGCTGCTCGACGAGCCGTCGCTCGGGCTGTCTCCGCTTTTGACCAAGGAGATCTTCCGCATCATCCGCCGCATCAACGCCGAGACTGGCATGACGATCGTCGTCGTCGAGCAGAACGCGGCGATCGCGCTGGAAACCGCCGATGACGGCACCATTCTGGAGCTCGGCCGGGTGGTGGCGGCCGGGACGTGTGCGGAGCTTGCGGCGAAGCAGGACGTCAAGGAGTTCTACCTCGGCCACGCCGACGCGGCGCGGACGAGCCAGCGCTGGAAGCGGCGCAAGACATGGAGATGACCGATACCCCGCTGCGGCTGTTCCGCGACCGCACCCGGCGCTGGGCGGACGCGCCGGCGTTGCGGCGCAAGCGGTTCGGCATTTGGGAAACCACGACCTGGGCGCAATACGGAGACGTCGTTCGCCGGGTCGCCAAGGCGTTGCACGCGATCGGGGCACCGCGCGGCGCGGTGTCGGCAGTGCTGTCGCAGAACCGGCCGGAATGGCTGTTCGCCGATCTCGGCGCCCAGGCGCTCGGGCTGATCGGGGCCGGCATCTATCCCACCGCCTCGCCCGAGCAGGTCGCCGAGGTGTTGACCGATAGCGGCGCCATCGCGGTGTTTGTCGAGGACGCGGAGCAGCTCGACAAGGTGATGCGGGTGCGGGCGGAGTGCCCGAACCTTCGGGCGGTGGCGGTGTTCGACATGAAGGGGTTGCGGGAGTTCCGCGACCCGATGGTGCGTTCCTTCGAGGATTTCCTCGCGCTTGGCGATGGGGTGCACGACCGCATCGTGGACGCGGCGATCGATGCCGGGGCACCTGGCGATATTGCGATGCTGATCTACACCTCCGGCACCTCCGGGCCGCCGAAGGGGGCGATGATCGCCGGCGCCAACATCATGTTCCAGATCGAGACGGCGGCGGCGCAGACCCCGCTTCGACATGGCGACCATACCGTCTCCTTCCTTCCGCTGTGCCATGTGGCGGAGCGGATGGGCAGCGTGTTCAACCCTCTCGGCCCCGGCCCGGTGATCCACTTCCCCGAAAGCGCCGGCACACTGGCCAATGACTTGCCGGAGATCGCGCCGCATCTGATCTTCGCGCCCCCGCGGTTCTGGGAGAAGATGCACGCGCGAATCACCCTGGCGATGCCCGATGCGATTGCGCCGGCGCGGTGGGCGTATCAGGCGGCGTTGCGGGGTCGCGAGGGTTGGCTCGGCGGGCTGCTCGACCGGATCGGGCTGGCGCATGTGCGCGAGGCCTTGGGGCTCGGGCGGATTCGGCACGCGTTGACCGGGGCCGCGCCGGTGTCGCCCGATTTGCTCGCCTGGTTCAACGCCATCGGCGTTCCGCTGCGGGAGGCCTATGGGTTGACCGAGACGGTCGGCTTCTGCACCGCGACCCCGCCCGAGCAGCGGCGGCCGGGGACGGCGGGGGTCCCCGTCGCGCGCACCGAGGTGCGGCTGGGGGCGGAGGATGAGATCCTGGTGCGGGGTCCAGGGGTGTTCGCGGGCTACTGGGGCAAGCAGTCGGCCACCGCGGCCGCGATCGATGCCGAGGGGTGGTTGCATACCGGGGATTGCGGCAGCTTCGACGAGGCCGGGCATTTGTCCATCCGCGATCGCATCAAGGACATCCTGATCACCTCCGGGGGCAAGAACATCGCGCCCTCGACGATCGAGAACCAGTTGAAATTCAGCCCCTATATTTCGGACGCGGTGGTGATCGGCGAGGCGAGGCAGTTCCTCACCGCGCTGGTGCTGGCCGACCCCGAGACCACGGCGCAGTTCGCGCAGGACCGGCAGCTCACCTACACTGACAATGGCTCCCTGATGCGGCATCCCGAGATCGTCGCCTTGATCGGGGCGGAGATCGAGCGGGTGAACATTACGCTGGCGCGGGTGGAAACCATCAAGGCGTTCCGGCTGATCGAGGAGCAGCTGGTGCCCGAGGATGAGGAAGTCACCCCCACCATGAAATTGAAGCGCCGGATGATTGCCCGGCGCTATGCTGCGCTGATCGACGACATGTACGGCGGAGACAACCGCCCGGCCACACAAGGAGGATCCCCATGACGCTTACCCGCCGCACCCTGCTCGCCGCCACCGGCGCCCTTGCCCTCCCCTCCATCGCCCATGCGGGCGGGGTCAGTGATGGCGAGATCGTGCTAGGCACGCATCTCGACCTCTCCGGCCCAGTCGCGGCGGGGATGCCCAATATCCGCTTCGGCATGCAGATGCGGATAGACGAAGCCAACGAGGCCGGTGGGGTGAATGGGCGTAAGCTTCGCCTCATCGTTGAAGATAATGGCAGCCAGCCGCAAATGGCGGTCCGCGCGACGGACAAGTTGATCCGTTCGGACGAGGTGTTCGCCATCATCAACCCGTTCGGCTCGGGCACCAACGCCGCGGTGGTGAAGCGGGCGGTCGATGCTGGGGTGATATACTTCTCGCCCTGGGGGGCCTCCTCGATTCTGCGTAAGATCGGCGGCAATCATAAATACCTGTTCACCACCACGCCGAACTACGACACCGTGATGCGGACCGGCACGGGCTGGATGATCGATACCTACAAGGCCACGAAAGTCGGCTTCATCATGCAGGAAGGCCCGCTGGGAGACCTGGTGAAGGCCGGCGCCGTGCAGGCGCTCGAGGCGCGCGGCATGAAGCCGGTGGCCGAGGCATCCTACAAGGCCGGGGATATCGACTTCTCCTCCCAGGTCGCCCGCATGCAGGCGGCCGGCGCGGATCTGATCGTCATCGCCACCATCACCCGCGAGACCATCGGCATCATGGCCGAGGTGAAGAAGCTCGGCATGACAGCGAAAGTGCTGACCGCCAACCCCGGGCGCACCGGTATCGTGCTGCAACTCGGCAAGGCGACCGTGGAGGGGCTTTACGGCATCGGCGTGTGGAACGCCTATCCCGAGGGGCGTGAGCCGCCGGAGGTGAAGGCGTGGATCGCGGCGTTCAAGAAGCGGTTCCCGATCGAGCCCGACGAAAACGCTATTCTCGCCTATGCCTATACCGACTGGTTCATCAAGGGTGGGCTGATGCCGGTAGGCCGCGACGTCACCGCCGATCGGGTCATGGCGGCGTTGAACGCATCGACCGGCGATCACTTCATTTTCTATGGCAAAAAGCACTTCGTCGGCGGGCATATCGACCCCGAGGACGTGCAGGTGGAGCAGGTGAAGGATGGCGCCTGGACGGCGGTGAGCAAGGCGATGGCACCGGGGAAGCCGTGAAGGAAGGGCTGGGCTCTGCCTCTGGCTGTTAGCAAGCAGAGAGGCGCGCCAATTTCGGTGCAAACTCGATCTTCGTCTTCCCAAGCTTGCGCAGGTTCAGCGTCTCGCCAGCAACTTCCGTAGCCGCTGCGGCAGGAGGCTCGACGCCCGCAGGTCTGCGCAGCTCGTCTGCCAAAGGTCGAGATGGATTGAGAAGGGAACGCCGCTCCAGCCATCGTTTCAGTGCGCCCATGTCCTGCACGAGCGTCGCGTCACTCTCCAGCAGGTCGAGCGTCGTTGAGACCGCGCCGCTTGCCGCGGACACGATGGAACGGTTGAAATGCTCTTGGTACCGGGACGGCTTGCACGGACGGGCCAACGCAAGCCGTCACTTGCAGCATCCCCCGTGGGCCGCTTAAATGAGTTGCCGATGAGTCAGAGACTTCCTCGCGAAGCGTCGGACCAATATCAGATTGTCTGATGACGGACAGCTTGGATTGAGGCCAAACTGCACAGAACGGGAACCTGTTCATGACCGTCATTTATATAAAATCAGCAACAAAAACGCCAGATACAGAGACTGCAAACTCTCGAGTTATCGTCGAGGAAATGCTGAAGGCGATTTTGGCTGGTGGCGAGTCGGCAGTGCGCGACTACGCGCTGAGGCTCGACCGGTGGTCCGGCGACATCGTGGTTGACCGCGCGGAAGCCGAACGCAGGGTGCGCGATCTGCCTGGCGGGCTCAAGGCAGACATCGACTATGCCACGGCGCGCGTGCGCCGGTTCGCCGAGGCGCAGCGCGCGAGCGTTCAGGACTTTGAGGTAGAACTGTCTCCCGGCACGGTCGCCGGGCAAAAGTTGGTGCCGATGAACGTGGCAGGCTGTTATGTGCCGACTGGGCGCTACGCCCACATCGCCTCTGCCTATATGTCGATCGCTACGGCTCGTGCCGCAGGGGTGAGGACCGTGATTGCCTGTTCGGCACCCTATGACGGCGAAGGCATCCATCCGTTCGTGCTCTACGCCATGCTGACCGCAGGGGCGGACGTGATCATGACACTCGGCGGCGTGCAGGCAATCGCTGCGATGGCGAAAGGCCTGTTCACCGGACAACCTGCCGACATCATCGTCGGACCAGGCAACAAGTTCGTGGCCGAAGCCAAGCGCCTGATGAACGGTCAGGTCGGGATCGACGTGTTCGCAGGTCCGTCGGAAGTCGCCATTATTGCCGATGACACGGCTGATCCCGGCATCGTCGCCGCGGACATTGTCGCCCAGATCGAGCATGGCCATGAGAGCCCAGCCTGGTTGTTCACAACGTCGCGGCAACTCGCCGAGGATGTCATGCGCCGTGTGCCCGAACTGCTCGCAACCCTGCCCCCAACCGCGCGGGACGCCGCCGGTGCTGCGTGGCGTGACTACGGTGAAGTGATCGTCGCGTCGACGCGCGAGGAACTGGTGGAGGTCGCCGACCGGTATGCCGCCGAGCATCTGCAGGTGCAGGCCAGTGACCTCGACTGGTGGCTCGCCAATATGACTAATTACGGCTCGCTATTCTTGGGCGAGGAAACCACGGTCGCCTTTGGTGACAAGGCCGCTGGCCCGAACCACATCTTGCCGACCAAGACTGCCAGCCGATATTCAGCGGGTCTCTCGGTGCATAAATTCCTCAAACCGCTTTCGTGGCAGCGGATGACCCGCGCAGGCTCGCGCGACGTTGCCTTGGCGACAGCACGCATTTCGCGGGCGGAAGGCATGGAGGGACACGCGCGTTCGGCCGACGTGCGGCTCGAGAAGTATTTCCCCGGTATTCAGGATGATCGCGGCAAGACTGTGGAGGCATGAGCGGTGAATGAACATCGGGGTGAAAGCCGAATCGAAATCAATCTGTCGCAGCCGCCGGACATTCCCGAGGCCGGCATTGCCCGAGTCAACGAGTTGTTGAGCTCCGGCTGGTTGCATCGCTACGGCGAGACGCTCGGCGATGCATCCGATGTTTCGTTGCTTGAGGATGAATTCGCGGACCGGGTCGGCATGAAATATTGCGTGGCCGCCAATTCCTGCGGCAGCACGATGTTCCTGGCTCTGATTTGCTCAGGCGTGAAGCCCGGCGACAAGGTACTGATGAACGCCTTCACCTTGGCGCCCGTTCCTGGGGCCATCGCGCATGCGGGGGCTGAGCACGTCCTTGTCGAGATCACGCCGGACCTGACCATCGACCTTCAGGATCTTGAAGCGAAGGCAGTGTTGACCGGGGCCAGGGTTCTCCTGCTCTCTCATATGCGCGGGCATAGTGCGGACATGACCGCTCTGATGGCATTGACCGAGCGGCTTGGCATTATCGTCATCGAGGACTGCGCCCACACGATGGGGGCGTCGTGGGCCGGTCAGGCATCTGGGACCTTCGGCAGGGTCGGCTGCTTCAGCCTGCAAGCCTACAAGCACGCAAACGGCGGCGAAGGCGGACTGCTGGTTACCAACGATGAGGACATCGCGGCACGGGCTATTCTCCATTCGGGTAGCTACATGCTGTACCGGCAACACCGTCGGCGCCCGTCCGATGCCGTGTTCGCCCGCTGGAAGGACGTGACGCCGAACTACTCGCTGCGCATGTCAAATCTCGTGGCTGCCATCGTTCGACCGCAACTACACGAGCTCGTGGATCGCGCTCGGATATGGAATGACCGGCATGACCGCCTAGCAGCTCGCCTGAGCCAGGTCGCGCGGATCAGGCTGCCGACGCGGCCGCAAGCCGAGGCTTATGTGCAGAGTTCCATCCAGTTCACGGTGCACGGTCTCGATGAGACGGCATTTCAGGGATTCATGAACGGTTGCCGCCGGCGGGGTGTGTTTCTCAAGTGGTTCGGGAACCGCGAGGCAATCGGATACACCTCTTTATCCGAGCAATGGCACTACCTGAAGGATGCGCATACTCCGCCACAGACGCACGGCATTCTAGACCGCCTCTGCGATATGCGTATCCCTCTGGGCCTCTCGGTTGGCGATTGCGACACCATAGGCGCAATCATCGCTGAGGAACTCGCCGGCGTCACGGCGAACTAGGCTGAGGCCATACTACTGACGGCAAGAGCAATGCGCGAACGTATCGCGCACAATCCAGCGATGCCAGTGGTGGTAAATCGTGGGGTTGGATTGCAAGAACTACCTCGGGGGATGTCCCGATCTCTGTTGAAATTGGCCGATCGAGCGCTGCTGGTTTGGACGTTATGCTGCGGCGCTCTGCCGTGCAAGAACTGGTTTGATGGTGTGCCTGGCGCCATGAGCGGCCAGTGCGACCTTGAGGATCGG
>CAIWAJ010000622.1:0-1507 GCA_903910565.1 uncultured Rhodospirillales bacterium | reverse complement strand
GTAATTGCTCACCTGGGGGGATGCTAACCCTGCGGTGGCCGCCCGTCCAGCCCCCTGCAATTCCGTCGGAGGCTTTCCCGATTCTCCTTGACACGGTCATGGGTGCCTCGATTCTAACCGTGGGGTGATTGATGCCCCTGACCTGACCAAGCTGAGCCACGCCGAGAAGGATGCGCTGATCCTGGCGCTATTGCGGCAGTTGGCTGCCGCCGAGGCGCGGATCGCGGCGCTGGAAGCACGGCTCGCCGCACTGACCGGCCCGGCGAAGACCCCCGACAATTCGTCCAAGCCGCCTTCTCAGGGGCAGAAGCCGGATCGTCCGGCCGCCGATCGGCCGACCCGCAAGAGCCGCCCCGGCGTGGGCCGGGCGCTGCATCCGAACCCCGATCGGGTGGTCGAAGCCCGGCTGACCGCCTGCCCGAACTGCGCGGCGGCGTTCCCGGACGCGTTGCAGACCGCGCAACAGGTCTACGAACGCATTGAGTTGCCGCCGATCAAGCCGGATGTCACCCAAATTCGGCTGTATGGTGGTCGTTGCTCGTGTTGCAGCGTGCGGGTGACCGCCGATGCACCGGCCGGGCTGGAGCGGGGCTCGCCGTTCGGTCCGTCGATCGCCGCCCTGGTGGTCTATTTGCATTACGCCCACGCCATCGGCATGGAGCGGCTGGCCATGCTCATGGACGAACTTTTCTCGCTCTCGATCAGCGAGGGGGCGATCAGCAACATCCTCGCCCGCGCGCGCGAACCGCTGCTGGCCGCCACAGCGGTGATCGAAAAGGCGGTGCTCGCCAGTCCGGTGGTCTGCTCGGACGAAACCTCGGCGCGGGTGTGTGGCAAGACTTGGTGGGAATGGGTGTTCATCGGCACCTTGGCGGTGCTGCACGTCATCAAGCCCAGCCGTGGCAAGGTGGTGGTGACGGCGTTGTTCGGCGCGATCAGGCCCGAGGTCTGGGTCTCCGACATGCTGGGCAGCCAGCGCGGCCATGGCGTACTGTGGCAGGTGTGCCTGGCGCATCTGTTGCGCGATGCCAAATACGCCATCGAATGCGGCGATACCGCGTTCAGCACGCCATTCCGGCGGCTGTTGCTGCGGGCGATGGCGATCGGACGACGACGAGAGACGCTGAAGGACACCACCCTGAAGCAATATCTCCATGACCTCGACCGCCGGCTCGATCGGATCATCTCCGCCGTCCCGGTGGGCGAGCCGGGGCGCAAGTTGCACAAGCGCATGCTCGCCAACCGCGCGCACCTGTTCGTGTTCGTTACCAACCGGGCCGTGCCGTATACAAACAACATCTCCGAGCGCCATCTCCGCCCCAGCGTGATCTTCCGCAAGGTGACCAACGGCTTCCGCTGCGAGTGGGGCGCAGAGACCTACGCCGCCTTCCGCTCCGTCGTCAGCACTGCAAAGGCCAACGGAGCGTCGGTGCTCGACACCGTCCGCCTCGTGCTGGCAGCCAAACTACCCGTGCACCCGATCGTACGGGTGGGGTGAGCAATTACC
>CAIWAJ010000621.1:0-2618 GCA_903910565.1 uncultured Rhodospirillales bacterium | reverse complement strand
CGGCTCCTACCTCTCCGTCCATGAAGGCCCGGTCAGCATCTCCCGCGCCGCCCGCCCGATCCCCATCGCGCCGGGCATGATCCTCTCCAACGAGCCCGGCTATTATCTGCCCGGCCAGTACGGCATCCGCATCGAGAACCTGCTGCTCGCGCAGCCAGCGCCGTTCGAGAACGCCCTCAAGCCCTTCCTGCGCTTCGAAACCCTCACCTGGGCCCCCTTCGATCGCCGCCTCATTGCGCCCTGGCTGCTCACCCGCGCGGAGGTCGACTGGATCGACGCCTATCACGCGCAGGTCGCCGCCATCGTGACCCCGCACGCACCGGCCTCCCTCCTCCCCTGGCTCGCCGAAGCCTGCCGGAAGCTAGAATGAGGCGACCTTGCCCCACACGCCGCCGGCGAGGCGCCCCGGCGCGTAGTCGGCGGGGTCGACGATCGGCGGCGCGCCGCTGACGAGGTCGGCGATCAAATGCCCGGCGCCGAAGCCATGGCCGGAGAAGCCGGCGGCCAGCGTGAGGCCCGGCAGCACCTCGCCAATGGCGGGAACCCCGTCAGTCGTGCTGTCGGTGTAGCCGGCCCAGCTGGCCTGGATGGGGAGACCGGCGAGCCCCGGCAGCAAGGTCTTGGCGCGCTCATGCGTCTTGCGGATCTGGCCGGCATCCGGCGTCGGGTCCAGCACGCGCACGGCCTCCATCGGGGTCGGGCGATCGAGCCGCCAGCGGTGCAGCGTCTCATGCCCGCTCCGCATCGCCTCGAGCCCGCCGGGCCGCAGGCTGCGCCAGCGCTTGAGGAACATCGGGACGAATTGGCGGGCGTAGCGCAGCTGTTGCAGGGTCGGGTCGAGATGGGCGCCGCCGGAAATGGCCAGCGTGTAGCCGCCATCGCCGCGCCGCGTCACCGAGACCTCTTTGGTATGCAGCGCGTCGGGGATGTCGCGGGCGCCGGGTGCGATGGCGAGGATCGAGCTGCGGACGGCGGCCTGGGGAAAGCGGATGCCGAGCTGGTTGAGGAAGGAGGAGGCCCAGGCCCCCGCGGCCAGCACGACGTTGCTGGTGCGGATGCTGCCATGCTCGGTCACCACCGCGGAGACGCGCCCGGCGGTCAGTTCCAGCCCGCGGGCAGCGCAGCCCTGGTGCACGGTGCCGCCGAATTGCATCACGCCGCGGGCGATCACCGGGGCGGCCCGCGAGGTGTCGGCGATGCCGTCGGTGGGGGAGAACACGCCGCCCCTCCAGCGCTTGCCGGTGGCGGCACCCCGCTCAGTGGCCTGCTCGGCGGTGAGCATATGGGTGGTGACGCCGACGCTTTTGGCGAAGACGCCCCATTTGGCCCAGGCCGCAAGTTCCGCCTCGTCGTTGGAGAGGTAGAACAGGCCGCAGCGGGTGAAGCCGAGACCCTCGCCGATTTCGGCGCCGAGCGTGTCCCACAATGCGAGGCTCTTGATGGAGATCGGCAGTTCCCGCGCGTCGCGGTTCTGCTGGCGGCACCAGCCCCAGTTGCGGCTGGACTGCTCGGCGCCGACCCACCCCTTCTCCAGCAGCGCGACGTTCACGCCGCGCCGGGCCAGGTAGTAGGCCGTAGAGACGCCGACGATGCCGGCGCCGATCACCACGACATCGGCCGATGGGGGCAGGCTGGGTGTGGTCTCGATCCGGTAGAGCGGTGCCGGCACGGTGGTCTCCTGTGATGCGATGCGGTGGCTGGGGCGAAGGAAGCGCTTCTTTTTGAAAAAAGAAGCAAAAACTTTTTATTCCATTTGCTTCGGCGTTTCCTCAGGCAACTCCGTTTCAACGGATAAAAGTTTTTTGGTTCTTTTTTTCAAAAAAGAACCGCTTGCTTCCTTCCCTCACCCCCCATGGTTCAGCGAAGCAAAGCTCCTCCCGGATTCCGCAAGTTCGACCAGCAGCGGCGCCGGCGCGAAGTCCGGCCCGTCATTGCCCATGCGGCGCACGGTCTCCAGGATGGTCTTGAGCCCGATCTGATCGGCCGCATGCATCGGCCCGCCGCGCCAGGCCGGGAAACCGTAGCCGTGGACCAGCACGACGTCGATATCGGACGGGCGCTGGGCGATCCCCTCGGCGAGGATTTTGGCGGCCTCGTTGACCATGGCGGCGAGCGCGCGGGCCTGGATTTCCTCAGCCGCGATGGGGCGGCGGGTGATGCCCTTGGCGGAAGAGGCGCGCTCGACGAGTTGGTGGACGAGGGGATCGACGGCGCGGCGGCCGCCATCGTGGCGGTACCAGCCGGCACCGGTCTTCTGGCCATAGCGGCCCTGTTCCACCAGCCAGTCGATGATCGGCACGTCCCGCGCGCGCGGGTCCCGCGTGGCGGCGGTGCGCTTGCGCCCGGCGGCGGCGATGTCGAGGCCGGCGAGGTCGGCCACCGCGTAGGGGCCCATGGCAAAGCCGTAGCCCTCGATCGCGGCGTCAATCTCCTCGGGGAAGGCGCCGTCTTCCAGCGCGTAGTCGCACTGGCCCCACCAGCGGGCAAGGATGCGGTTGCCGATGAACCCGTCGCACACACCGGAGATCACCGGCTGCTTGCGCATGCGGCCCGCCAGCGCGAGGGCGGTGGCGATCACCTCGGGCGCGGTGCGGTCGGTCCGCACGATTTCGAGCAGG
>CAIWAJ010000620.1:0-13157 GCA_903910565.1 uncultured Rhodospirillales bacterium | reverse complement strand
GGCCCCTGCAAGACGCTGACGCCGACGCTGGAAAAGGTGGTGAAGGCCGCCGGCGGGCGGGTGAAGCTGGTCAAGATCGACATCGACAAGAACCGCCAGCTGGTTCAGCAACTCGTGCAGATGGGCCTGCCCTTGCAGTCCGTCCCCACGGTCGCCGCCTTCTGGCAGGGCCAGATCGCCGACCTGTTCCAGGGCGCGCAGCCCGAAAGCGAAGTGAAGCGCTTCACCGAGGGGCTGCTGAAGATGGCCGGCGGCGCGATGCCGGTGGCCGACATGCTGGCCGAGGCAAAGGCCGCCACCGAGGCGGGCGAGCACGAGGAGGCCGGCGCCATCTACAGCCAGATGCTGCAGGAGGAGCCGGAGAACCCCGATGCCTGGGGCGGGCTGATCCGCGCGTTGATGGCGCTCGGCCGCGAGGATGAGGCGCAGCACGCGCTCAGCCAGGTGCCGGAGAAGATCGCCGAGCATGGCGAGATCGCCGGCGCCCGCAGTGCGCTGACGCTGGCCGTCGAGGGCCGCAAGGCGCGCGAGCAGCTCGGTGCCTTCGAAGCCCGCCTCGCCGCCGATGCCGATGACCACCAGGCGCGCTACGACCTCGCCACCGCGCTCAACGCGATGGACCGCCGCGAGGAGGCCGCCGAGGCGCTGCTCTACATCATCAAGAAGGCGCGGACCTGGAACGAGGAGGCCGCCCGGCTGCAGCTGCTGAAGTTCTTCGAGGCCTGGGGCTTCGACGATGCCGCCACCATGGCGGCGCGGCGCAAGCTGTCGGCCATCCTGTTCAGCTGAGCGCGATGCCCGCATTCGCCGGGCGGGTGGAGCAGATGCCGGAGGTCTTCCCGGTATTTCCGCTCGCCGGCGCGCTGCTGCTGCCCGGCGGCAAGCTGCCGCTCAATATTTTCGAGCCGCGCTATCTCGCATTGATCGAGGACGCGCTGGCGGCCGGACGGTTGTTCGGCATGGTGCAGCCGGACGCCGGCCGCCCCGCCGGGGCGAGCGGCCCCGCGGTCTATCGGGTCGGCTGCCTCGGGCGGATCGTCTCCTTCGCGGAGACCGATGACGGGCGCTACCTGATCACGCTGCTCGGCCTCAGCCGGTTCCGCATCACCGATGAGGCGGCGATGCGCCGCGGTTATCGGCGTTTCCACGCCGATTTCGCCCCTTTCGCGGCCGATCTCGCCGCGGCCGAGGTAAGCTTCGATCGCGACGGGCTCCTCACCGCCCTGCGCGCCTATTTCACCGCCCGCAAGATCGACGCCAACTGGGACGTCATCGCCCGCATGCAGGACGGCGAGCTGGTGACCACCCTGTCGATGGTCTGCCCATTCGAGCCGGCCGAAAAACAGGCCCTGCTGGAAGCGGGCACCCCCACCGACCGCGCCGCCACGCTGCTTGCGCTGCTCAGGATGGACGCCTATGCCGCGCGCGGCGAGGCCCCCTCCGGCCGCGCGAGCTGAACCATGAGAGAGTGCCCCCATGAGTGACCAACCGCGCCAGGTGCCGGCTCCGCTCGATCCGCGCCTGCTCGAAATCCTGGTCTGCCCGCTGACCAAGACCACGCTGGAGTATGACCGCGAGGCCGGCGAGCTGATCAGCCGCGCCGCCGGTCTCGCCTACCCGATCCGCGACGGAATCCCGATCATGCTGGCCGACGAAGCCCGGCCGCTGGACCCGGCCTGATGCCGACGCCCAGCGAAATCCGCCTGATGCGCGAGCAGAAACAGCTCGAGATCGCCTTCGACGACGGCACCGCCTTCACCCTCCCCGCGGAATACCTGCGGGTGGAAAGCCCGAGCGCCGAGGTGCAGGGCCACGGCCCGGGCGAGCGTAAGACCATCGCCGGCCGCCGCCATGTCGGCATCATGACCATCGAGCCGGTCGGCAACTACGCCATCCGCCTGATGTTCGATGACCTCCACGATACCGGCATTTACTCGTGGGACTATCTCTACGAACTCGGCCGCGACCGGAGTAAGCGCTGGCATGCCTATCTCGACGCGCTGAAGGCGCAGGGGTTGTCGCGCGATCCTTAAGGCGAGAGCGCTCCCCCATGCCGTTGGCGTACTCCCCGCGGATAGGCGGGGGCGGTACACGCCAAAGGAAGGAAAGTTTTTTGCTCCTTTTTTTCAAAAAAGGAGCGCTTCCTACCCTTCCCAATCTCCCAGCGCATGACGTTTGGCGCCAAGCCGCGCGATCTGTAGAGTGCCAGGAATCGAGGAGCTTGGACTGACGCCATGTGGCTGCGCGCAACCCGGATCGATCGCTACGTGCTGCGCCAGCTCCTGGCCGGGCTGGTGGCGGTGACGTTGGGCCTGGCGGCGCTGATCTGGCTCACCCAATCGCTGCGCTTCGTCGAACTTGTGGTCAACCGCGGATTGTCGTTCCGCGTATTCCTGCAGCTCACTTCGCTGCTGCTGCCCAATTTCGTCGCCATCATCCTGCCGATCGCCTGTTTCGTGGTGACGCTGTTCGTCTATCACCGCCTGGCGGGGGACCGGGAACTGACGGTGATGCGCGGGGCCGGCCTGTCGCAATGGGCGGTCGCGCGGCCGGCGATTGCCATGGCGATCGGGGCGATGGCCTGTCTCTACGCGCTCAATCTCTCGATCGTGCCGGCCTCCTCGGCGGCGTTCCGGGAATTCCAGTTCGAAATCCGCAACCGGGTGGTCGCCTTCCTGCTGCAGGAGGGGGTGTTCACTTCGATCTCCGACAGCCTCACCGTCTATGTCCGCGCCCGCGACCAGGACGGCACGCTGCGTGGGCTGCTGATCGATGATGCCCGCAACCCGGCCAGTCACGCCACCATCCTCGCCGAAAGCGGCCGCCTCGCCGTGGAGGGCGGCGCGCCGCGGGTGCTGCTGGTGAATGGCAGCCGCGAGGAGCTGGACCACCGCACCGGCCGGCTCAACGTGCTCAGCTTCGCGGAAAACACCGTCGAGCTGGCCGATGCCGACCGGGGTGGCGAGCAGCGCTTCCGCGACCCCTCGGAGATGAGCATCGCCGAGCTGCTGCACCCCGACCCCGCCATCATCCCGGAGCGCGACTGGGGAAAATTCCGGGTGGAGGCGCAGCGGCGCCTTGCCAGCCCGTTCTCCGCGGTGGGGTTCACGCTGATCGCCCTCATTGCGGTGCTCACCGGCGCCTTTCGCCGGCATGGCAGCGTCGCCCGCCCGCTGGCCGCCATCCTCGCGGTGGTCGCCCTGGTGGCGGGGGGGCTCGCGATCGGCAACCTGGCCGCCCGGCAGCCGGCGCTGTTGCCGCTGATCTGGCTGCATGCGCTGGCGCCTGGAGGGGTTGCCTTGTGGCTGCTGCTGGCGCCGCAGTTTGGCGGCCTGCCGGACGGGCTGGCCGCGGCGCGCCCGCATTCGGCCGGGGCGGGATAGGCCATTGCGCTTCGCCACCACCCTCTCGCTTTATATTGCGCGGGTCTTCACCCTGGCGGTGCTCGGCATGCTCGGTGCACTGATCTTCGTCGTCGGGCTGTTCGACTTCATCGAGCTGCTGCGCCGGGCCGCGACCAAGCCGGACGCGACGTTGTGGGTCGTCGCCGAGATCGGTGCGCTGCGCCTGCCGTGGATCGCCATGAGCATCCTGCCTTTCGCGGTGCTGCTCGGCGGCATCATGGCGTTCTGGCGCCTGACGCGCTCCTCCGAGCTGATCGTGGCGCGCGCCGCGGGGGTCTCGGCGTGGCAGTTTCTCGCCGCCCCCGTGCTGGCCGCGATCGCCATCGGCGCCTTCGCCACCGGGGCGATCAGCCCGCTCTCGGCGACCATGCGCGGCCGGGCGGAGGTGCTGGAGACGCGCTACCTGAAAACCGGCGGCGGTCCGCTGGCGCTCAATGGCGGCGCGCTGTGGCTGCGCCAGTCGGACCGCCAGCTCGATCCGCTCGGGGTCGCGGTGCTGCATGCCGCCGGGGTTGCGCTGCGCGACGGGTTCCTGACCGCGCAGGCGGTCAGCGTGTTTCGCCTCGACAAGAATGACCAGCTGCTCCAGCGCATCGAGGCCACCGGCGCCCGGCTCGACGGCGACGCCTGGGTGCTGGACAATGCGCGCCGCGTGACGCCGAACCACCTCCCCGATGAGGCTCAGCCGATCCGCCTGCCGACGGAGATGACCGTCGAGCGGGTGCAGGAGAGCTTTGCCGCGCCGGACACGTTCTCGGTCTGGGCGCTGCCGCCGTTCATCGCGCTGCTCGAGCATTCCGGCTTCTCCGCCATCCGCCACCGCCTGCAGTTCCAGAGCCTGCTCGCGCTGCCGCTGCTGGCCGGCACCATGGCGCTGGTGGCGGCTGGGTTCTCGATGCGCCCGGCGCGGCGCGGCGGGGTGGCGCGGATGATCGGCAGCGGGATCGCCGCCGGTTTCGCGCTGTTCGTGGTTACCAAGGTGGCCGAGGAGTTCGGCCAGTCCGGCGCCCTGCCCGCCGTGCTCGCCGCCTGGGCGCCGGCGGCCGCGGGGCTGCTGCTGTCGGTCTCGCTGCTTCTCCATCTGGAGGACGGGTGATCATGACCCAATGGACGCGCGCGCTCCTCATCACCGGCCTTGCCGCGGCCGCGCTCGGTGCCACCGGCTTCGAGCGCACCAGCGCGCAAAGCACCACCCCGGTGCGCCGCCCCGTCACCCCGACGGCGCCGATCCGCCAGGACCAGCCGGCCTTCTACCAGGCCGACCAGGCCGAATATGATCGCGACAGCGGCATCGCGGTGCTGCGCGGCCATGTCGAGCTGTGGCAGGACCCGCGGATGCTGCTGGCGGACATGGTGACCTATAACCGCAATACCGGGGTGGCGATCGCCAAGGGCCACGTGGTGCTGCTGGAGCCGGACGGGCAGACGGTGTTCGCCGACGAGGCCGAGTTGTCGGAGGGCATGAAGCAGGGCGTGCTGTCCGGCATGCGGGCCCTGATGGTGGAGAACGGCCGCCTCGCGGCCAATGGGGCGCGGCGCATCGATGGCCGGCTCAACGAGCTGTCCCGCGTCGTCTACTCCACCTGCGACCTTTGCAAGGACGACCCGACCAAGCCGCCGTTGTGGCAGATCCGCGCCGCCGAGGCGGTGCAGGATACCGACAACAAGATGATCGAATATCGCGACGTGGTCATCGACATTTTCGGCCAGCCGGTGCTGTGGCTGCCCTATTTGACCCACCCCGACCCATCGCAGAAGCGGGCCAGCGGGCTGCTGACGCCGAATTTCGGCATCTCCAAGCATCTCGGCGCGTTTTTCGGCCAGCCCTATTTCTACGTGATCGATGGCCAATCCGACGTGACGGTGACGCCGCTGCTGGCGACCAAGAACGGCCCCGCGGTGGAGCTTGACTACCGCCGGCGGTTCAATGATGGGGCGGTGTCGATCAACGCCTCGGTGGCCAATTACAGCGGCGATCCCGGCGCGCACATGTTCGCCAAAGGCCAGTTCGCCATCGACGAGGTCTGGCGCTGGGGGTTCGACCTGCAGCGGACCACAAGCCTCAACTACATGCGGGACTTCCGTATCGCCGGCACCCAGTCCGTGCTGGCGAGCCAGGCCTATATCGAGGGGTTCGGCCAGGGCGCCTGGGCGCGGGTGGATACGCGGGCCTACCAGGCGCTGTCGAGCGCGGTGCGCTCGGAGAAGCTGCCCTACGTGCTGCCGCGTTTCGAATACAGCTTCCTCAGCCAGCCCACCCTGCTCGGCGGGCGCGTTTCGGTGGATCTCGGCGCCTTCAACATCTTCCGCTACTCCGGCACCAACACCCAGCGCGCGAGCCTCGCCACGGCGTGGGAGGCCGGCGCGATCGGCCGGTTGGGCGATGTGTGGAACGCGCGGGTGCAGTTGCAAAGCGCGGCCTACTACGCCCACCAGTACGACCAGCAGCCGAATTTCGGGCCCAACGGCACCATCAACGCCGCCCAGGCGATGCCGACCGCGGCGCTGCGGGTCAACCTGCCCTTCGCGCGCAACGCCGGGGCGCTGGGGACGCAGATCCTCGAGCCGATCGCCCAGGTGATCGTCGCGCCGCGCAGTTCAACCTACGCCGCCACGCTGATCCCCAACGAGGACAGCCTCGACCAGGATTTCACCGACGCGAACCTGTTCTCGCTCAACCGCTTCCCCGGCCTCGACCGACTGGAAGGCGGGGTGCGCGTCAACCTTGCCGCGCATGCGGCCTGGTATCTCCCCTCCGGCGGCGTCATCGACGCGCTGATCGGCGAGGGATTCCGCGCGCGGCCCGATCGCGCCTTCCTGACCGGCTCGGGCATGGAGAAGACGGCGAGCGACATCGTCAGCCATCTCTCCTACACGCCGAACAAGTGGTTCGACATCACCACCCGCCAGCGCTTCGACAACAAGACCATGCGAATCCGCTTTGGCGAGGGCATCGCCGCCTTCGGCCCGGAGTATCTGAAGGTCTCGACCGGCTACACCTATTCGCTGACCAACCCGTTCACCTTCTACGACGCGCCGGGCGCCTCCGCGCTCGCGACCACGCCGCGCAACGAGGTGGTGGCCGGCATCAAGACCTCGACCGGCCCCTACCGCCTGCATGCCGCCGCCCGGCACGACCTGCAGATGCACAAGATGGTGTCGCTCGACGCCGGCGGCGCCTATGAGGACGAGTGCTTCATCTTCGACTTGAGCCTGCAGCGGCGCTATACCTCCATCAACAATGACCACGGCGCCAGTACCATCCTGTTCGAAATCACATTCAAGACGATCGGCCAGTTCGGGTTCCACGCGCTGTGACCACCGGCCCTAGCGGAGTAAATCCCCCGAGATGACGACGCGTTTCCCTCTTTCGACCTGGGCGCGCTGCGCGCTGGCGTCGGCCATCCTTGCGTCGGGCGCGGCCATTGCCCAACCGGCGCCCAAGCCCGCCGCACGCCCGCCGCTCGCCGATGCCGCCAAGATCGTCGCCGTCGTCAATGGCGAGGTGATCGCGCAAGGCGACGTGGAGAACCGGCGCCGGCTGTTCGCCTTGTCGACCGGCATGGGCGCCGCGCCCGATGTGCTGTCGCGGCTGACCGGGCAGGTTATCAACCAGCTGATCGACGAGCGGCTGAAGCTGCGCGAGATCCAGCACCGCCAGATCGTGGTGCCCGACATCGCCATCGCCGAGGCGATCCGCACGCTGGAGACCCGCAACGGCATGCCGGAGGGCGCGATGCGCCGGCGGCTCGGGGCGGATGGGGTGGCGATGCGCACGCTGATCGACCAGATCCGCGTGCAGATCGGCTGGGGCCAGGTGCTGCGCCAGGCGATGGGCAACCAGATGACGGTCTCCGACGCCGATCTCGCGCAGCGCGAGGCCAGCCTGAAGGCGCTGGTGGGGCAGATGGAGTTCCGCATCGGGGAGATCTTCGTCGCCTTCCCGAGCCCGACCCGCACCGACGACGCGCGGCGTTTCGCCGAGACGGTGATCCAGCAACTGCGCGCCGGTGCCCCGTTCCCGGTGGTGGCGGCGCAGTTCAGCCAAGCTCAGAGCGCGTTGCAGGGGGGCGATGCCGGCTGGGTGCAGGGGATCGAGCTCGATCCGGCTGTTCTGCGCGTGGTCAACGAAATGCCGGAGGGCGCGATCAGCAATCCGATCGCGGTGCCCGGCGGCTTGTCGATCGTCACGCTGCGCGGCAAGCGGCAGATCGGCCGCGAGCAGGCGACGATCCTGACGCTCCGCCAGGTGTTCTACAAATTCGTCACCCCGCTGGTGCAGGAGAACCCGACCGACGCGCAGCGCCAGCTGATCGAGCGGGCACGGCAGGCCGGCGCGTCGGCCCATTCCTGCGCCGATATCGAGGCGGCGGCCAAGGCGACCGGGGACGAAAAGGGCGGCAATCCCGGCGAGGTGCGGCTTGAGGGCGTGCAGGTGCCGGCGCTGCGCCAGCTGATGGCGACCCAGCCGGTCGGCAAGGCGACCCAGCCGCTGATCGCCGATGACGGCGTGGCGGTGATGATGATCTGCTCGCGGGAGGTCAAGACGCTCGAACTGCCGAACCGGCGCGAGTTGAGCGAGCGGATTACCGGCGAGCGGGCGGAGCTGACGGCGCGGCAGTTGATCCGCGATCTCCAGCGGCGGGCGGTGATTGAATATCGCGACTGACGCCGCGCTCCCGCCGCTGCGCGATGTCATCGCGCGGCATGGGCTGGATGCACGCCGGTCGCTCGGGCAGCATTTCCTGCTCGATGCCAACCTGATCGCGCGCATCGTCCGCCAGGCCGGCGATCTCGCGGGGCGGCATGTGGTGGAGGTAGGGCCGGGGCCCGGGGGGCTCACGCGCGGGTTGCTCGCCAGTGACGCGGCGGCGGTGGTGGCGGTCGAGGTTGACCAGCGGGCGGTGGGCGCCATCCGCGAACTCGCGCTTTCGGCCGCGGGGCGGCTGACGGTGATCGAGGCGGATGCGCTGAAGGCCGATCTCAGCGAACTCGTCCCCGCACCCCGCCAGATCGTCGCCAATCTGCCGTACAACATCGGCTCCCCCCTGCTGGTCGGCTGGCTGCGTCAGGCGGCACGGTGGGAGCGGATGACGCTGATGTTCCAGGAAGAGGTGGCCGACCGCATTTGCGCCGCCCCGGGGAGCGAGGCCTATGGGCGGCTGTCGGTGCTGGTGCAGTGGATCTGCACGGCGGAATTCCGGTTGCGCATCCCGGCGGCCGCCTTCGTGCCGCCGCCCAAGGTGGTCTCCGCGGTGGTGACGCTGACCCCGCGGCCGGTGCAGCCGAGCGAGGCGGCGGTGCGGGCGATGGAGCGCGTCACGGCGGCGGCGTTCGGACAACGGCGCAAGATGCTGCGGGGCTCGCTGAAGGGGCTCGGGGGCGAGGCGCTGCTGGCGGCGGCGGGGATCGACGGGGTGCGGCGGGCGGAGACGCTGGGGATCGCCGAGTTCGTGGCACTGACGGAGGCGCTGATGGCGCGCGAGGCGGCATGATTTCCGAGCGCATTCCGCGCACCGCTTTGGTGACCGGCGCGGGCAAGCGGATCGGCCGCGCGATCGCGCTGGCGCTGGCCGAGGCCGGGTTCGCGGTCGGGGTGCATTGCCGGGAGAGCGTGGCGGAGGCGGAGGCGACGGCGGCGGAAATCCGCGGGTTTGGGCGGAGGGCCTGTGTGGTTCGCGCGGATCTCGGGGTCGAGGCCGAAGTAGCGGGGCTGGTGCCCGCGGTCGCGGCGGAGCTCGGGCCGGTGGGGGTGCTGGTCAACAGCGCGTCGACCTTCGAGCGCGATGAGTGGCATGACGCGAGCCGGGAGTCGTGGGACCGGCATATCGAGCCCAATTTGCGGGCACCCTTCGTGCTGACCCAGGCGGTGGCGCGCCAGCTTGCGGCGCCGGCGGAGGGTGTGGTGGTCAACCTGCTCGACGAGCGAGTGTGGTCGCTGACGCCGCATTTCATGAGCTACACCATCTCCAAGGCCGGGCTGTGGGCGCTGACCCAGACGATGGCGCTGGCCTTGGCGCCGCGCATCCGGGTGGTCGGGATCGGGCCTGGACCGACCATCCCCTCGCCGCGGCAGAGCGAGGCGCAGTTCGCCCGGCAGGCAGCCTCGGTGCCGCTCGGGCATGGCTCCAACCCGGAGGAGGTGGCGCGGGCGGTTTTGATGCTGCTCGAACTGCGTTCGATGACCGGGCAGATGATCGCGCTCGATGGCGGGCAGCATTTGCAATGGTCTCCCCCATCAGGCCCGGCGATGGAGGAATGAGATGAGCATCGCCGATTCCCGACGCCATATCCGCCATGTTTTCATCCGCGATCTCATGATGGAGGCACGCATCGGGGTCTATGCCTCCGAGCATGGGCGGACCCAGCGCATCCGGGTCAACGTCGATCTCGGGGCGGCGGAGAGCGGGGAGGACGGGGTCGACGATCTCGATCGGGTGGTCGATTACAGCGTGATCGTCAACCGGGTGCGGGCGATCGTGGCGGGGGGGCATGTGCGGCTGGTGGAGACGCTGGCGGAGCGAATCGCGGCGGCGTGTCTTGAGGATTCGCGCATTTTGTCGGCGCGAATCCGGGTCGAGAAGCTTGACATCTACCCCGATGCGGGCGGCGTCGGCGTCGAGGTGGAGAGAGTGCAGTGCGGGGATTGTCCACCTCCGGCGACTCAGCCTTAAGTTACAGTGACATGGCGGGTTTTCTTGAGCCGGTTACAGGTTTGTCACAATGAAATTGAACAAAATCAGACACTTGGAATTTCTGTGCAATATCTAGGCAGGCTCGTGAATGGCAGGAGTTCCGCCGGGTTGGCCGGCATGACGCGGCATTGCCCACAGAGTTATCCACAGGAATCGTGGATGAAATTGCCAGGGAATGAGGCACGATGACCCCGATCAACCGGCGCGTGATGAACCTTGCCCATGTTCTGCGCCAGGCAGCGCGGCGGCTGCCGGGCAGCATCGGATTTGTGCACGGCGAGGCCGCCTGGACGTGGCGGGAGATGGACGGGCGGTGCCAGGCGCTGGCCGGGTTGCTGGCGGCGCAGGGGGTCGGCAAGGGGGACCGGGTGGTCGTGCAGTCGAAGAACTGCCTGGCGATGTTCGAGTCGATGTTCGCCTGTTTCCGCCTGGGCGCGGTGTGGGTCCCGACCAATTTTCGCCAGACGCCGGGGGAGGTCGCCTATCTCGCCGCCGCCTCCGGGGCGGTGGCGATGTTGTGCCATCGGGATTTCCCCGACCATGCCGCGGCGGCACAGGCGGCGGCGCCGGCGCTGCGGCATGTGATGTGGATCGGGGATAAGGGGTATGAGGCGGCGCTGGCGGGGTGTGAGGCGCCGTTTTCGGGGCTCGCGGATGTGGAGCATGACGATCCCTGCTGGTTTTTCTTCACCTCCGGCACCACCGGGCGGCCGAAGGCGGCGGTGTTGACACATGGGCAGATGGGGTTCGTCGTTACCAACCATCTCGCCGACCTGATGCCCGGGGCCAACCCCGATGACGCGTCGCTGGTGGTGGCACCGCTGTCGCACGGGGCAGGCATTCATCAGCTCGTGCAGGTCGCCCGGGCGGTGAAGACCGTGCTGCCGGACGGCGAGCGGTTCGACCCGGCGGAGGCCTGGGCGATGGTGGAGCGCTGGCGGGTGACCAACATGTTCACCGTGCCGACCATCCTGAAGCTGCTGGTGGAGCACCCTTCCGTGGACCGGCATGACCATTCCTCGCTTCGGCACGTGATCTACGCGGGGGCGCCGATGTACCGGGCGGACCAGAAGACGGCGCTGGCGAGGCTCGGACCGGTGTTGGTGCAGTATTTCGGGCTGGGTGAGGTGACGGGGAACATCACCGTGCTGCCCCCTGCCCTGCACCGCTTGGACGATGGGCCGGAGGCTCGGATCGGGACCTGCGGGATCGAGCGGACCGCGATGCAGGTGTCGATCCAGGACGACGCCGGGGTGGAAGTGGCGCCGGGGGTGACCGGGGAAATCTGCGTCTGCGGGCCGGCGATGTTTGCGGGGTATTACGACAACCCCGAAGCCAATGCGAAAGCCTTCCGCGACGGGTGGTTCCGCACCGGGGACCTCGGGCACATGGACGCCGAGGGGTTCCTCTACATCACCGGCCGGGCGTCGGACATGTACATCTCGGGCGGCTCCAACATCTATCCGCGCGAGATCGAGGAGGCGGCGCTCGAACATCCCGCGGTCGCCGAAATCGCGGTGCTCGGGATGCCGGACGCGACCTGGGGGGAGGTTGGCGTGGCGGTGTGCGTGGCGCGGGCGGCGATCACCGAGGCTGAATTGGTCGCGTTCCTCGCCGCGCGGATCGCCCGCTACAAATTGCCGCGGCAGGTGCTGTTCTGGGAGGCGTTGCCGAAATCGGCCTATGGGAAGGTGCCGAAGCGCTTGATCCGTGAGGCGATTCTGGGAGTGGGCTGAACGCCCGCCGCCTACAACAGCGGCAGGCCGACGTAGTTCTCCGCGATGGTGGTCATGCCGGCCGGGGAGGTGGTGAGGTAGTCGAGTTCGGCCTGCTGCATGCGCCTCTCGAACGGGGAGTGGCTGTCGAAGCGGTGGAGCAGGGAGGTCATCCACCAGGAGAAGCGCTCGGCTTTCCAGACGCGGCGCAGCGCGGTGTCCGAGTAGGCGTCGAGGCCGGTTTGGGTGCCGGTGCGGAAAAAGTCGACGAGGGCCATGGAGAGGACGTGGACGTCGGCGAAGGCGAGGTTGAGGCCTTTGGCGCCGGTGGGGGGGACGATGTGGGCGGCGTCGCCGAGCAGGAAGAGGCGGCCCGCGCGCATGGGTTCGGCGACGAAGCTGCGGAGCGGGGTGATGCCGCGCTGGATGATGGGGCCGCGGGCCAAAGCGGGGCCGGCGCGGTCGGCCAGGCGGGTGTCGAGTTCGTCCCAGATGCGGGCGTCGGGCCAGGCGGCGAGGTCTTCGTCGGGGGCGTATTGGAGGTAGAGGCGGGTGATGCGGGGCGAGCGCATGGAGGCCAAAGCGAAGCCGCGGTCATGGCTGGCATAGACGAGTTCGTGGTTGGCGGGCGGGGCTTCGGCGAGGATGCCGAGCCAGGCGAAGGGGTAGATGCGCTCGAAGACGCGTAGCGTGTCGGCGGGCATGGCGGCGCGGCTGATGCCGTGGAAGCCGTCGGCGCCGGCGATGATGTCGCATTCCAGGAGATGCTCGGTGCCGTTGTGGCGGAAGGCGATGCTGGGGCGGGGTGTGTCGATGCCGTGGATGGCGTGGGCCGGGGCGTCAAAATAGAGCGGGAGGCCGGCGTCGAGGCGGGCGGCGATGAGGTCTTTCACCACTTCCTGCTGGCCGTAGACGGTGACGTGGCGGCCGCCGGCGAGCTCGGTGAGGGGGATGCGGTGGCTGGCGCCGCCGAAGCGCAGGAGGATGCCGTGGTGGACGAGGCCCTCGCGGTCCATGCGGGCACCGACGCCTGCGTTGCGCATTTGCTGGCAGGCGTCGTGCTCCATGAGGCCGGCGCGGACGCGGCTTTCGACGTAGGGGCGGGACTGGGCCTCGATGACGACGCTGGCGATGCCGGCCTGGGCGAGGACCTGGCCAAGGAGGAGGCCGGCGGGGCCGGCGCCGATGATGGCGACCTGGGTGCGCAGGGGCATGGGGGGCTCCGGGAAGGAAGCGCTTCTTTTTTGAAAAAAAGAAGCAAAAAACTTCGCTCTTATTGTGTTGCTTGTTGATACGGTCCCAATCCGGCAGCTGCCATGATCCATAGGTTGGGTGCGGGCGCT
>CAIWAJ010000619.1:0-1556 GCA_903910565.1 uncultured Rhodospirillales bacterium | reverse complement strand
TCTCGCCACCATCATCGAACCCCTCCGCAACGACTGGCGCAATGTCCTGACCACCGCCGAAACCCACAAATTCGCCGGCCGCGCCGCCGAAGCCATCGCCACCGTCAGCGCCTTCCATGACCAACTCTGCAACACCCGCATCCTCGATCCCGCCTGCGGCACCGGCAACTTCCTCTACGTCGCCCTCGAACTCCTGAAACGCCTCGAAGGCGAAGTCCTCGAAGCCCTCTCCGACCTCGGCGGCCAGGAAACCCTCACCGGCCTGCAATCCCACACCATCGACCCCCACCAGTTCCTCGGCCTCGAAATCAACCCCCGCGCCGCGGCCATCGCCGAACTCGTCCTTTGGATCGGCTACCTCCAATGGAGCCTCCGCACCAAGGGCGGCTTCCCCGACGATCCCGTCCTGCGCGCCTACCACAACATCACCGTCACCGACGCCGTCCTCCAGGCCGACACCACCCTCGCCCGAGACCCGTCCGGCAAGCCGATCACGAAACAATCCCCTCTCCCGCGTTCGCGGGAGAGGGGGGGACCCATCGCGCAGCGATGGGAGGGTGAGGGTCGCGCCGACGCACGAACCGTCGAAACCTACCTCTACAAAAACCCCCGCCGCCCCAAATGGCCCGAAGCCGACTTCATCGTCGGCAACCCCCCCTTCATCGGCGGCAAAGACCTCCGCGCCCGCCTCGGCGACGCCCACGCCGAAGCCCTTTGGGCCGCCCACCCGGAGATGAACGACAGCGCCGACTTCGTCATGTACTGGTGGGATCACGCCGCCGATCTCCTCACCAAACCCAAATCCTCCCTCCGCCGCTTCGGCCTCGTCACCACCAACTCAATCACCCAGACCTTCCAGCGCCGCACCATCGAGCGCTACCTCACCGCCAAACGCCCCCTCACCCTCACCATGGCCATCCCCGATCACCCCTGGACCAAATCCGCCCCCGATAGCGCCGCCGTCCGCATCGCCATGACCGTCGCCCAGTTCGGTGGGGGGGGGGAACGATCCGTGAAATTCTGCACGAATCCGGATTGGATACCGACACCCCGAATATCCTTTTTTCGGAACACGCCGGTCGCATCAACGCGGACCTTACCGTGGGGTCCGATGTCGCCTCTTGCGTCGCATTGAAGGCCAACGACGGGCTGTCGTCACGCGGCATGTCCCTCCACGGCGCCGGCTTCATCGTCACCCCCGCCCACGCCGAACACCTCGGCCTCGGCACCCGAGCGGGCCTCGACCACCACATCCGTGAATACCGCAACGGCCGCGACCTCACCGCGCGCCCTCGCAACGTCATGGTCATCGACCTCTTCGGACTCACCGCCGACGACGTGCGCACCCGCTTCGGCGCGGTCTATCAGCACCTCTTGGAAACGGTGAAACCCGCTCGGGACGCTCAAGCGGCGCAATCTAGCCCGGATAATTCACGAGTGGCTGACGGGCATGGGACAAGCCGCTGATATAATGTAGGATTTGGTTGTTGAAGCCGATCCCATCAGATCCCGGAAGCGCATGCCCGTCAAAGTTGAATCTAGCCCCATTCTGCCGG
>CAIWAJ010000618.1:0-5078 GCA_903910565.1 uncultured Rhodospirillales bacterium | reverse complement strand
GTCCCCGAGTTGAAGGACCATATCGACAGCTTCATCGCCAGCTACAACGAAGAGGCGCGACCTTTCGTGTGGACCAAGAGCGTCGTCCATCAAAAGAGGATGAAACCGTGTTTCGCGGTCTAGAGATTCTGGGTACTAGGCGGGTTTGGCGGCTGCGCGCGCGACGTGGCCGCAGACCTCGGTCTCATTGGTGTCCAAAGTGGCCAGGTGCAGGCCTGGGCGGGACGGGAGAAGTTCTCCGCCTTCAGGGTCCATGATCTTCGAAACGGGCTGACGGAGGAAGAAAGCCGAACTCTGGCGACGACAGCGCATATTGACCAAGCCGTCGCGCTGATCCTACGTGGCCTATTGCGTCAACGCGATGCCGAGGGGATGGGGAACGGCAGCGGCCCCTGATTTTGGCGCTATTGACTGACCTGGCGCTTCACGAACAGCCGGAGCTGAGCTGCGGTCAGCGAGTTCGTGACCAGTCGAGAGGGCGGCTGATATAGCCTCGGGCGTTAAGGGATCTCATCCAGCCGATGAACTGATCGCGATGGTCGTCGTCAAAATGGTTTCGATGCCCTCGGCCGGCACAAATATCGGCACCATTGAAGTCGCGGAACGGGGCCGGGATTTCAGGGCCGAAACCACCCCAGTACGCGTAGTCGCGCCCAATCAGCACCTCCTCCGATTTGGTGTCGTGATTGACGTTGATCGGGTTTGCGCTGCCGTCCCGCTGACTGTGCAATGAGTTTGCCTGCCACCATTCACCGGTCTGGGGGTCGCGATGGTAGATGTTGTCGCCGAATGCCTGCACCTTGCTGCCGCGCAAGAACGGACGCTTCTTTTCGAACCTGGGATCAGCCCAGTAAGCGTCGTACGTGGTGATTTCATCGACGACCATGAAATAGACGAGAAAGCCGCGCCGATGACGCTTCGCACATCCGGTTCCCACAACGTAGTCACCGATAGCGGCGTGCTCGCGGATGCTGGGTTTGCAGGTCGCAAGCGTGCATACATCGTAGAACGGGTTCGGCGCGAAGCCGTAGTCGTGGTCGAGCACATAGGAATGCAGACGCAACGGTCGGTCGCCTAGCTAGCGCAGCGGTATCGAGCGATCGGACGCTCCGGCCGGGGTTGGCCCTTAGGATCGCGCCATTCCTCGATCTTACCGAAGATCGCGTCGATGATCTGGTCCGCACGCCACGGGACGATGGCGTTCTCATACTGATCGAGCGCCTCCGGCACCTCACACCCGTTCTCGCCATGATCCCAGACCCCGACGACGCGCTTTCCGAGCTTATGCGCGTACTCGATTTCCCAGTTGACCCAATCGCTGTCCTTGGTGTCGGGCGTGATTAGGACCACGACCGTGCCCGCCCACTCGATGCGCGGAGCCAGGATCTCACGCTTGATGTAGTCCGGGTTGTTGGCGTCGTTAGGGTTGGTGCTGTTGATAGAGCTGTCGCGCGCAGCGCAACCATTCTTGTCCAAAAGGTCTTTGAGTGGCTGAAGCCTGTGATCGTCCTCGTGGACGTGACTGATGAAGATGTTGCAGACCTTGTCGCTCATGCCCATGCTCCAGATGAAAGCCGCACGCACCGTTCCCTTCTTGTTCTAAATACACAATCGAGTGGGCAAACGCTAGCGTTTCGCGTCTCCGTCGCGGGGCGTGGCGCCTAGAGTAGCCGCAGCGCTTCGGGTTCGGCCGGGCGGGTAAGGGCGTAGTGGCCATACATCCCGTCGATGAATTCCAGGTGCCCGCCATAGCTCGGGTGTCGAACCCTTTCCGCGGGGACGTCAAGATCGGCGAGCGCGAGTTGTGCATCGCGCCCGATCGCCACGATCGTCCTTGGCCGGAGAGTTTCAAGCAGCCAAAGGAGAAGCGGTCGGCAGGCTTGGCGTTCGGCTCGGGTGTGACATCGGTTGGACAGAGGATCGCCGCGTTCGTGGGGATGGAGCGGGAAGACGTTCCAAAGGAAAATCGGGCGGTTGAGATCTCGCAGCACCCGCCAGATGACGGTGGCGGTCCGCTCGGCGACCGCCGGCCCCCGTGTTGCGCGGGCGAGCGGCAGCGCTCCGAAGAGTTCACCATGGTCCGCAAGGTGGACATCGTCGGTCAGTGCGAGACCGGTGCGACGACCGCCTCGGTAGCCAAGATCGCGAGCAATCCAAAGTGAGTCGACCCCTTGGATCAGAGCAGCGTCCAGGACGAGCTTCAGATTGCGCCGGCGAATGGCGGGTGCATCGACGGTGTCATGGTCGCCGCACGCCTCGGCGTAAGGATTGAAGACACAGTCAAATCTGAGCGCGGCGAGTTCGTCGATGAACGCATTGACGTCTGAAAGCGGTAAATTCATGAGATCGCCTTGAATTCGATGGTGCGTAGGTTGAGGTCGATCGTCACCGCGCCGCTGCGGTGATGCTTCAATTCACGGAAGATCCGGAAGCCCTCCAGGATCGCGCGCTCCCACTGCCATAGCGGACGTTGTTCGACCTCATAGCCGCGAACGAGTTCGCGCACGGCCTTGAGTAGTGAATAGTCAAGCGAAGCGACAGCACGGAAATCGACGTTGCGGACGCCCTGATTGAAGATCCAGGTCGAGATGCCTTCCTCGATTATGGCCGCTCGCGCACCATCCTCATTCTCGTCGATCTCAGGGCGACTCTTGCGCTTGAGTTTCAGGAGGGCACGAAGAACGGGCGACCAGCCCAAGACAGCGGCGAACGCCAGGTGGAATACGTCATGAAAGCGATAGTCGTCGGGCTCGTGGCGATTGTCGGTGAGCCGGCTGCCGATGTTCACGCCGTTGAGCTGCTGGATGACATATGCCTGATCGCCAATACGACGTTCCTTGAAAATCATCGTCATCTGCCGGGGAAGCTGTTCCTCGGGCGGAAAGTCCACGTCGAACAGAGCACCCCAATCCGGCGCAACGGGCCAACGGCCCAGAGTCTTTGCGACGTTCAGTCTCGCCGCTTGGTCGAGGCTTACCTCGGCGTCGTCGGCGGCAGCGAGCATGGCGCGGAAGATTTCGACAAGGTCGGCCGACAGCACGTCCCTATTGGCTTGGATACGTCCACTGCTGAAATCGTCGAGCAAGCCACCGACCTTGCCGGCAAGGGCCAACAGGCGGTGTTCAAGCACCGCGCTCGCGGTGGGACCTTCGAAGTCGGGAGTGCGGCGCTGCAGGTCGAGGAAAGTGCTCGGGCCAGTTCGGCCGTGATAGTCCCAGCTGTCGAGCGTGGCCGGAATCCGCTGCGCGATCATAGATAGCGGTAGGTCGGCTCGAAGGGCGGCGTTCGCGAAATACCAAAGCGCATCCCCCAGCTCTTCGAGCACGGCATCGTGGTAGGCGACGAAGGCATCCTTATCCCGCTGCTTCTTCTTCAGCGCGCTCAGCAGGCCGCCAACCTCCCCAAACAAGCCCAAAAGTACGAAACCTAGTCCTTCGGTGCCGGGCCGCGCATTTTGATCGGTACGTGTCGTGAAAGCCTGATACTCATCGAGGCCGAGCGGTGTATCCGCATCGGTGAAAAGAGATGGCTGCGCCCTGAGCAGCAAGGCTTCATCGAACTCCGGCATCGTGATCCCCCCCCCCGGCATTGTTTCTCCAAAGAGCGCCGCGCGGAAGAGCGCTCTTCGCACCCAATAGACTGAAACGCGCAACCAAGTCGGCGTTCTTTGGGGCACCTTCCGGGCCGCTCACCGTCGAACGCGCCATGGAGTGGGGGCTCGTGGGGGTAAGAGCGGCGCTACGAGGGCGCGGCAACGCGACGACGGGGGCGTGCCTTGGGAGCGGCCGGCTGGGAGGGGTGTCCGAAGGCCTCGCCAAGCTGATTGAGCCGTAACGTCGGGCGCTTTGGCAGCTTCACTACTAGTTCCAATTTGCCGCCGACCGCCTCCACGTAGCTGCGCAGAGTCGAGAGGTACATGTCGGCCTGCTTCTCGATCTTGGATACGGATGGCTGCTTGATCTTTAGCGCGGTCGCAATGTCGGCCTGGGCTTTACCCGCGATCAGCCGCAACTCGCGCAGGCCCTCCACCTCCTGGCGTAGCTCCTGATAGCGCGCCTCGATCCTCTCCTGCCGCTCAGGCGGAAGCTCGGCGATGATCTGGTTCAGGTTCCTGCCCATCTCACTTTCCCTTCTTCGCGGCTTTCAGTCTTTCCACATGAGCGGAAAACCTGAAATCCGCCTTGGCGATGATCTGCTTGTAGAAGCGTTTCTCGCTCCCACCGGATTTGTCGCCTGCCACAAGCAGGATCGCCTTTCGCTCTGGGTCGAACGCGAAGGCGGCACGCCATTCGCCATCCGACGCCTCGAACCGCAACTCCTTCATATTGGCGTGCTTCGAGCCTTTGAGCGTGTCCGCGTGCGGCCGACCGAGCTGCGGACCATAGTCCGCCAGCAGCTTGGCGACGGCGAGCAACGCATCCTGGACGCTCTGCTCAAAGGCCAGAAACTCCTCCTCGAAGGCGTCGTGGAACTCGACATCCCAGTTCATGCATGTATAGCTTCCAGGCTATGTTGTCAACAGGCACGTCTTGTCACGAGGCCCGGGATCATGCGGCTTCTTTCCTGGCCGTAGCGGCGTCATCCCGGCCGAAGGCCAACAAAGAGGCGATTTCCTCGCATGTCCGTGTCGCGGCAAGTTTGAGCGCCTCGTCGATGTGGACATACCCCTGGGTGACGCCTCTGGCGGCGTGGCCGAGGAGTGCTGCGATCGTCAGCTCGGAAAAGCCCAGGTCGCCGGCGACGCTGCCAAAGGTATGGCGTAGCGTGTGGGGTGTGACCCCCTCGATCTCCACGGTCGCGCATAGCCGAGCGAGGCAACTCTTCGCCGCTGTGAAATGGCCGTCTCCGACATCGGACGGAAAGACATAGGGGCACTTCTTGCGCGCTTGTTGGCTGGCCGCAAGTTGGGCGGCGGCTGGTCCGATCGCACGCACTTGGCCGTCGCTTTTTGTGTCGGGGAAATGAACATAGCCCTGATCCGCGTGCAGCCAGTCTCGCTTCAGCCCCTGGGCCTCGGAAATCCGAAAACCTGTCAGAAGCATGAAGCGCACGGCGGCCAGCGCGATCGGGTGCTCACC
>CAIWAJ010000617.1:0-2590 GCA_903910565.1 uncultured Rhodospirillales bacterium | reverse complement strand
CCAGCACCGGCCGCGTCCCCTCCATCCCCGCGAACACCGCCGAGCCCGAGATATTGCCGCGCCGCTCCGCCAGGAACAGCGCCGAGGGATTGGCCACCTCCGCCAGCCCGCGCTCGGTCATCTCGAACACGCCGATCTCGTCGGTGGCGCCGAAGCGGTTCTTCACGCCCCTGAGGATGCGGAACTGGTGGCCGCGATCGCCTTCGAAATACAGCACCGCGTCCACCATGTGCTCCAGCACCCGCGGCCCGGCGATGGCGCCCTCCTTGGTGACGTGGCCGACCAGGACGAGGGCGTGGTTGCGCGTCTTGGCGAGGCGGATCAGCTCGAAGGCGGAGGCGCGCACCTGGCTCACCGTGCCGGGCGAGCTGTCGATGCTGTCGAGCCACATGGTCTGGATCGAGTCGATCACCACCAAGGCGGCGTCAGTGGCGGCCTCCAGGCTCGCGGTGATCTGCCGCATGTCGATCGAGGCGGCCAATTCCAGCGACCGCCCGGCCAGCTCCAGCCGCCGCGCGCGCAGGCGGATCTGGTCGATCGCCTCTTCGCCGGAGATGTAGATCACCCGCCGCCCGCGATCGGCCAGCGCGGCCGCGGCCTGCAACAACAGCGTCGATTTGCCGACCCCGGGATCGCCGGCCAGCAGCAGCGCCGAGCCAGCCACCAGCCCGCCGCCGAGCACGCGATCGAACTCGGCGATCCCCGTCGCCACTCGCGGCGGTGGCTCGGCGGAGCCGGCGAGATCGACGAAGGTGAGCCCCTTGCCCTTGCTCCCCTTCACCGCCGACGGCCCGGCGGCGGCCTGCTCCTCGGCGATGGTGTTCCACTCGCCGCAGCCCTCGCAGCGCCCGGCCCATTTGGCGCTGACGGCGCCGCAGGACTGGCAGACGAAACGGGCGGCGGCGCGGGCCATCAGGCACCGACCCGGGCGTAGAGGCAGGAATCGACGTAACCCTCGGCAAGCCGCATCCGCGCGCGCATCAGCGGCGCCTCCAGCGTGAAGCCGAGATGCTCCACCAGCGCGCGCGAGCGGGCGTTGCGCACGTCGATCTCCGCCTCGATGCGGTTGACCGCAAGGTCGTTCCGCATATGGGCGATCATCGCCGCCACCGCTTCCCGCGCGAAACCCTGGCCGGACGCGGCTTGCGCCAAAATATAGCCGATCTCGGCGCGGCGGTGGCGGACACTGCGGGCGTGGTAGTTCACCATGCCGATGCAGCGGTCGCTCTCGGCCAGCGCAACGGCCCACATCATCCAGCCCTCCGGCGGCGGGGCGATCCAGTTGCCGATGTATTTCTCGGTGCGGGCGATGCTGGGCGAGGGATCGTGGTCCCAGTAGCGCATTGCCGCGGGGTCACCGTAGGCGGCATGGAAATCGGGTGCGTCGGCCAGGGTGAAGGCGCGCAGCACCAGGCGCGGGGTGGTGAGGGTGGGGATGGGGGTGCGGGCCATTACGTCGGACACACAGAAAGGAAGCGGTTCTTTTTTGAAAAAAAGAACCAAAAAACTTTTGTTCCGTTGGCTCCGCGCCCTCCCGGGAGATTACACGGCAAGCGGATAAAAGTTTTTTGCTCCTTTTTTCCAAAAAAGGAGACCTTCCTTCCCTCCTTCACTTCCTAAGCTCCCTCTGGATCGGCCCCTCGCGCCGCCCATGGGTGAACTGGTCCACCATCGCGTTGCCGCTCTCCATCAGCTCGGATGCGGCGCCCTGCCAGACGATGCGGCCCTTGAACAGCATCGCCGCCCGATCGCCGATGCGCCGGGCCGACAGCATGTCATGGGTGATGGCAATCGCGGTGGAGCCTAGGGTCTTTACGCAATCGACGATCAGCCCGTCGATCACCGCGCCCATGATGGGATCAAGTCCCGTGGTCGGTTCATCGAAGAACAGCACCTCGGGCCGGGCAGCGATGGCGCGGGCCAGACCGACGCGCTTTTGCATGCCGCCCGAGAGTTCCGCCGGCCACAACTCGCCGACCGAAGGGGCGAGGCCAACCTGCGCCAGCACAGTCTCGGCGCGTGCCTTGGCGTCGGCCCGGCTGGCGAGGCGGCGGGCGAGCAGGCCGAAGGCGACGTTCTCCCAGACGGGCAGGCTGTCGAACAGCGCGCCGTTCTGGAACAGCATGCCGATCTGCGCGCGAATCGCCTCCCGCCCGGCGCGATCGAGCGCCAGCACGTTGGTGCCGTCGATCTCGATGGTGCCTTCATCGGGCGCGATGAGGCCGAGGATGCATTTCAGCAGCACCGATTTGCCGGAGCCGGAGCCGCCGATCACCACCATGGAGGTGCCGGGCATCACGTCGAGGTCGATCCCGTCCAGCACCACCTTGTCGCCGAAGCGCTTGGTCAGGCCGCGAAGGCGGATTTTCGGAACGTCCTTGTTTGAGCGCTCGCGCTCGCTCTGCTCGCTGCCGCTGGTCATCGCGCGAAGAACAGTTCGGTGAGCACGTAGTCGAAAGCGAGGATCAGCACGCTCGCCGCCACCACGGCCGAGGTGGTTGCGGCGCCGACGCCCTGGGCGCCGCCCTTGGAGTTGTAGCCGTGGTAGCTGCCCATCAGCGCGATGAGGAAGCCGAACACCCCGGCCTTG
>CAIWAJ010000616.1:0-9074 GCA_903910565.1 uncultured Rhodospirillales bacterium | reverse complement strand
GAGGGCATCACCTTCCTGCTGGTGCCGATGGACAGCCCCGGCATCACCGTGCGGCCGATCATCAACATCGATCTGCATGACGAGTTCTGCGAGGTGTTTTTCGACAATGTCCGCGTGCCCAAGCGCTGGACGGTCGGCGAGGTCAATAAGGGCTGGACGATGGCGAAGAACCTGCTGGGGTTCGAGCGCATCTATCTCGGCTCGCCCAAGCTCTCGGGCTACGCGCTGAGCCGCCTGCGCATGCTGGCCGAGCGCATGGGCACCTGGGAGGAGCCGAATTTCCAGGACCGCTTCACCCGGCTGCGCATGGAGATGGACGACCTCAAGGCGCTGCACGCCACCTTCGTCGACATCGTGCGGCGCGGCGATGCGCTGGGGCCGGATGTCTCGATGCTGAAGGTGATCCAGACCGAGCTGTTCCAGAAAATCACCGACGAGATGATGAATATCGCCGGCGCCAATGCCGGGCTGCTGGAGCCGATGGAGGGCAACCGCAACCTGCACCCCTCCGGTCAGTTCATCCAGGCGCGGCCGAGCACGATTTATGGCGGCTCCAACGAGATCCAGCGGAATATTCTCGCGAAAAACGTGCTGGCCCTACCGGGCTGACCCGGCGCGGCGAGCCGATATTTTTTGGTCTTGGTATCAAAAATAACTCGCGGGCTGCCCGGTCTCAGGCATCCGCGCAGACGCTGAGCGCGGCGAGCAGCTGTTGGGAGATCCGCGCGAATCGGGCCTCCCCGCCATCCACCCAGCAGGTCAGCATCGCCCCTTCCAGCGAGGCCACGATGAAATCGGCAACGTCTGCTGTGGGGCCGGCGTAGTCCAATTCCCGCTCTATCAGCCCGCGTTGCAGGACATTGATGAGCCAGTCGCGGTTGTACTCAAAAAACCGCCTCACGCCCGCCTGCATGGCTGGCGGCAAAGTCGTATAGTCGGAAGCCAGCATGCAACAAAGACAACAGCGCTTATCAACAAGTACAGATCTGTATATCTCGGCATAAGCATGCAATCTCATTGGAGATTCCGGGCATTTTCGCTCAATATCATCCAACGCCGCCTTGAAATTTGTTATATAGCGAGCAATCAATGCCTCCCCCAGCACTGCCTTCGATGGAAAATGATAGTGAAGACTTGCCTTTGTCACATCCATGACTGCGGCCACATCGGCATAGCTGAAGGCGTTGAAACCGCGCACTTGGATGAGACGTTGGGCAACGTCGAGAATCCGCGTTGCTGTACCAACATTGTCTGACTGCGGAGAGCGCATGCGATCCTTGGGTGCTGGTGCCCTTGTGGCGCGGGCGTGTTCAAGCTTCCCAAACTTTTAACTTTGCTCGACAATTGACGCAATCGCCGGACGACCAACTTGTCATGGGAATGTCAAACCCACGCGTGGCGACCCGCTGGCCGGCGCCAGAGTTGCCGCACCGGAGTTGCTGCTGCGGGGTTGATGCAAAGGTGCAGCGACACGATATCCACCATAGTCCTGAAGCCGCTGCGGTCAGGCCGGGCGGTATCGCGTGCCCGATTGGCGCGGAAGCGGAGGTCCATCCATGTCAATCCCACCGCCGGACACGCCCCCCTCCGGCCTCACCTCCGCCGAGGCTGCTTCGCGTCTCGCGGCCGATGGGCCGAACGCGGTGGCCGATGTCGCCCAGCACCCCATCCAGTGTGCGCTGGGCAAGCTCTGGGCGCCGATCCCATGGCTCCTCGAAGCCGCCATCCTGCTGCAGCTCGCTCTGGGCGAATACATCGAGGCGTCCGCCGTCACGCTCCTACTGGTCGCCAACGCCGCCTTGTCCTTCTTCCAGGAGAGCCGCGCCCAGGCGACGCTCGACGCCCTGAAGTCCCGCCTCGCGATGACCGCCGCCGTGCGCCGCGATGGAAGCTGGCAGACAATCCCCGCCGCCGGCCTGGTGCGCGGGGATCTGGTGAAGCTCTCGCTCGGCGCCGTCGTCCCGGCCGATCTGCGCCTCACCGGGGGCGGCGTGCTGATCGACCAGTCGATGCTCACCGGCGAATCGATCCCCGTCGAGGCCGCCTCGGGATTTGACGCCTTCGCCGGCGGCCTGATCCGCCGCGGCGAGGCGATTGGCACGGTGATGGCCACCGGCGAGCGCACCAAATTCGCCCGCAGTGCCGATCTCATCCGCTCCGCCCACATCGAAAGCACCGAGCAGAAGGCGATCTTCCGCGTCGTGCGCAATCTCGCGCTGTTCAATGGCGGCGCGACGCTGGTGCTGATCGCGGTGGCGCTGCACCTCGGCATGAGCGCCACGACGATGGCGCCGCTGGTGCTGGTGGCCCTGCTTGCGACCATTCCGGTCGCCCTGCCCTCGATGTTTACGCTGGCCGCCACCGTCGGCGCGCGCGAGATCGCCCGCCACGGCGTGCTGCCCACCCGCCTTTCCGCGCTCGATGAGGCCGCCGGCGTCGACGTGTTGTGCGCCGATAAAACCGGCACGCTGACCCGCAACGAGCTCGCGGTGACCGATTGCCAAGCCTTCCCCGGCTTCACCCCGGGCCAGGTCATGGCGATGGCCGCGCTCGCCAGCTCCGACGGCGGCGCAGATCCGCTCGACGCGGCGATCCGCCTGGCCACCACCCAAGCCGATCTCGCCGGCTGGCACCTGGTGTCCTTCACCCCGTTCGACCCCGGCGAGAAAATGTCCGAGGCGATGGCGACCAACGCCGCCGGCACCACGCTGCGCATCGTCAAGGGCGCCCTGGCGGCGGTGGCGGCCCGCGCCGCGACTCCACCAGGAGCGGCCGCCGCCGTCGCCGCCCTGCAGGCCAAGGGCTACCGTGTCCTGGTGGTCGCCTGCGGCCCGGCGAATGCGCTGGCCATCGCCGGCATGATCGCCCTCAGCGACCCGCCACGCGCCGATTCCAAGGCCCTCATCGCCGCCCTGCGTGCGCTCGGCGTGCGCACCCTCATGGTCACCGGCGATGCCGCGGTCACCGCCCGCGTGGTGGCCGATCAGGTCGGCATCACCGGCCCGATCTGCGACCTCGCGCCCTTGCCGCCCAATCTCGACGCTGCCCGCTTCGACGTCTTCGCCGGCGTGCTGCCGGCCGAGAAATTCGCCCTCGTCCAGTCCCTGCAGGCCGGCGGCCATGTGGTGGCGATGTGCGGCGATGGCGCCAATGACGCCCCGGCTTTGCGCCAGGCCCAGATGGGCATCGCCGTCTCCACCGCCACTGACGTCGCCAAGGCCGCCGCCGGCATGGTGCTCACCGAGCCCGGCCTCGAGGGCATCCTGGTCGCGGTGCGCGAGGGGCGGCGCACCTTCCAGCGCATCCTCACCTATACGTTGCGCTCCATCACCCACAAAGTTGGCCAGGTGCTGCTGCTGCTCGCCGGGCTGATGCTCACCGGCGGCGCGGTGCTCACCCCGTTGCTAATGGTGCTGATGATGGTGGCCGGCGATTTCTCCGCCCTCTCCAGCTCCACCGACAACGTCACCCCCTCGCCGCGGCCGAACACCTGGCGTATCGGCAACCTCACCATCGTCGGCATCGTGCTCGGGATCTGCGATCTCGCCTACTGCATCACCTGGCTCGCCATCGGCTCCCATCTCCTGCTGCTCGACGCCGAGACCATGCGCACGCTGACGGTGGTGACCAAGGTGACCAGCGGCCAGGCGGTGTTCTACGTCTCCCGCGAACGCCGCCGGCTCTGGGCCTCGCGGCCGGGCCCGTGGCTGATGGTGATGTCGTCGCTCGACGTCGCCCTCTTCGCGACGCTGGCCACCCAGGGCATCCTGATGTCCCCCCTGCCCTTCGCCGTGGTGGCCGCGGTGATCGGGGCGGCGGTGCTGCTGGCGCTGTGCCTGGATACGCTGAAGCTGCTGATGTTCCGGCGATTTCCGATTACCTGAAGGAAGTTCTCCTTTTTTGAAAAAAAGGAGCAAAAAACTTTTATCCGCTTTGTTGCGTACCGCTCCAACCTATCCGCGGGGAGTTCGCCAACGGCATGGATGGACCAGAAAGTTTTTTTGGTTCTTTTTGTTCACAAAAAGAACACCCTTCCTCCCCTACTCCACCGTCACCGACTTCGCGAGATTCCGCGGCTGATCCACATCCGTCCCCTTCAGCACCGCCACGTGATAGGCCAGCAGCTGCACCGGGATGGCATACAGGATCGGCGCCACGAACGGGTCGACCGCCGGGAGCACGATGGTCTCGGTCGCGATGCCCCGGAGCTTCGCGGCCCCCTCGGCGTCCGAGAACACAATCACCTGACCGCCCCGCGCCGCGGCTTCCTGCAGGTTGGAGGCCGTCTTCTCGAACAACGGCCCGGAGGGCACGATGGCGATCACCGGCACGCTGCGGTCGATCAGCGCGATCGGCCCGTGCTTCATCTCCCCGGCGGCGTAGCCCTCGGCGTGGATATAGCTGATTTCCTTGAGCTTCAGCGCCCCTTCCAGCGCGATCGGAAAGCACGAGCCGCGCCCGAGATACAGCACGTCCCGCGCGTCGGCGATGCGGGCGGCGATGCGCTGGATATGGGCGTCATGGTCGAGGATTTCCGCGGCGCGGGACGGCACTTCGAGCAGCGCGTCGGTCAGCCGCGCCTCCTCCGCCGCCGTGATGGCGCCCCGCGCGCGGCCGGCGGCCAAGGCGAGGCAGGCGAGCACTGCGAGCTGCGCGGTGAAGGCCTTGGTGCTGGCAACCCCAATCTCCGGCCCGGCGACGGTCTGCAGCGTGGCATCGGACGCGCGGGCCATCGTGCTCTCCGCCACGTTGACGATGGAGAGAATGTGCTGCGCCTCGGTCCGCATGAAGTGCAGCGCCGCCATGGTGTCGGCGGTCTCGCCGGACTGGCTGACCAGCAGGCCAACCCCGCCCGGTGTCATCGGCGGGTTGCGGTAGCGAAACTCGCTGGCAACATCGGCATCGACGGGAATGCGCGCGATCTGCTCGAACCAGTAACGCCCGACCAGCCCGGCATAGAAAGCCGAGCCGCAGGCGGAAATGGTGAGGCGCGGGATGGTCGCCAGGTCGAACGGCAGCTCGGGGAGGGCCACCGCGCGGGTGCCGGGGTTGATCATCTGGCGCAGCGTGTCGCCGATCACCGCGGGGTGTTCATGGAGTTCCTTCTCCATGAAATGCCGGTAGTTGCCCTTGCCCACCGCGGCGCCGGACAGCGCGGTCAGCTTGATCTCGCGCTTCACCTCGGCCCCGCTGGCGTCGCGGAACGTGGCAGTGTCGCGCGACAGCACCGCCCAGTCGCCATCGCGCAGATAGGCGATGCGCCGGGTCAGCGGCGCCAGTGCCAGCCCGTCGGAGCCGAGGAACATCTCGTGCTCGCCGAACCCCACCGCGAGCGGCGCGCCATGGCAGGCGCCGATCATCAGCTCGGGGTGCCCGGCGAACACCATTGCCAGCGCATAGGCGCCCTCGAGGCTGCGAAACGCCTCGCCGGCCGCTTGCACGGGGGAGAGCCCCTGCTGCAACAACAGGTCGACCAGCTGCACCACCGTCTCGGTATCGGTCTGGGTGACGAACACCTGCCCCCGCGCCTCCAGCTCGGCGCGCAGCTCGGCGTGGTTTTCGATGATGCCGTTATGCACCACCGCGACCCGGGCGGTGGCGTGCGGATGGGCGTTGGTCTCGGTCGGCGCGCCATGGGTGGCCCAGCGGGTATGGCCGACGCCGGTCAACCCCGCGAGCGGGTCCTCCGCCAGCACCGCGGCGAGATTGCCGAGCTTGCCGGCCGCGCGGCGGCGGTCGATCGCACCATGATCCAGCGTCGCGATCCCCGCGCTGTCATAGCCGCGATATTCCAACCGGCGCAGCGCCTCGAGAATGAGCGGCGCGGCGGGGCGCCCGCCGATGACGCCGACGATACCGCACATCTACTTTTTCTCCCGCTTGCGGCTCGCCCTGAACGTGGCGGCCCGGCCGGCATGGTCCTCCTGGCGGGCGCGGCCGAACGCCATGGCGTCGGGCGCGACATCCCTGGTGATCACGCTGCCGGCGGTGGTGATCGCGCCATCGCCGATGGTCACGGGGGCGATCAGGATGCTGTCGGAGCCGATGAACGCATCGGCGCCGATGGTGGTGCGGAACTTCGAGAAGCCGTCATAATTGCAGGTGATGGTGCCGGCGCCGATATTGGTGCGCGGGCCCACCGAGGCATCGCCGATATAGGTGAGATGGTTGGCCTTGGCGCCGGCGCCGATCGTCGCCGCCTTGACCTCGACGAAATTGCCGATATGCGCGCCCTCGCCGATCTCGGCGCCCGGACGCAGCCGCGCATAGGGGCCGATGATGGCGCCGGGCGCGACGGTGCAGCCTTCGAGATGACTGAAAGCCCGGATCAGCGCCCCGCTCTCGATGCGCACGCCCGGCCCGAACACCACGTTGGGCTCGATGATCACGTCATTGCCGATCGCCGTATCCATCGCGAAAAACACCGTCTCCGGCGCGATCAGCGTCACCCCGGCATCCATCGCCGCCGCCCGCAGCCGGCGCTGCACCTCCGCCTCGGCCCGCGCCAGCTCGGCGCGCGAGTTGATGCCGAGCAGCTCGGCCTCCGGCGCCTCGACGGCGGCGACCAGCGCGCCCTCGGCGCGGGCCAGTGCGACGGCCTCGGTGAGGTAGAACTCGCCGGCCTCGTTGTCATTGCCCACCGCCCTGAGCCAGGCCAGCATCTGCCCGGACTCGGCGCACAGCACCCCGGCATTGCACAGGCCGACCGCTCGCTCGTCCTCGCTCGCATCCTTGTATTCGACGATCCGCTCGACGAACCCGCCGGCGCCGATCACCCGCCCGTATTTCGCGGGATCGGCCGGGCGCATCGCCAGCAAGGCGAGCCCGGCATCGCCCAGCGCGCGGCGATGCAGCAGCCGACGCAGCGTGGCCGGGGTGATCAGCGGGTTGTCGGCGTACAGCACCGCGACCTCGCCATCCCCGAAATGCGCCGCGGCCTGCAAGGCGGCATGCGCGGTGCCCAGCCGCTCGACCTGCACCACCGAAGGCCAGGGCGCGGCGGCGCGGCCCACCGCCGCGGTCTCCGGCCCGACCACCACCACGATGCGGTCGAACACCTCGGCGCAACTGTCGACGAGGTGGCGCAGCATCGGCTTGCCCGCCACTTTGTGCAGCGTCTTTGGCAAAGCCGACTTCATACGGGTGCCGAAGCCGGCGGCGAGGATAACGGCAGTCGCGGTCATGTTGCCCCTGGGAGTGGCGGTCTCGGCGTCAGTATGTCACATCCCTGTGAATCACGCTTCCCGCCCGCTTGCAACGAAAACCGGACATGACCCGCACCCTGCTCCTCGACCTCGATGGCACCCTCGTCGACTCCGTCCCCGACATCGCCGCCGCCCTTAATCGCGTCATGGCCGCCCGCGACCTGCCGGAATTCAGCGATCCGCAGGTCGCCGCGATGGTGGGGGACGGCAGCCCGGTGCTGCTCGCCCGCGCGTTCGCCGCCCGCGGCATCGCGCAGGACAAAGCGGCGCTCGGGGATTTCCTCACCGACTATACCGCCAACACCGCGGTGCTGACCCGGCCCTTCCCCGGCGTCGAGCAGGGGTTGCGGGACCTCGCGGCGGCGGGCTGGCGGCTTGCGGTCTGCACCAACAAGCCCGAGACGGCGGCGCGCAACCTGCTGGCCGCGCTCCGGCTCGACCACCACTTCGCGTCGGTCGGCGGCGGCGATAGTTTCCCGACCCGCAAGCCCGACCCCGGCCACCTGCTCGCCACCCTGGCCGCCGCCGGCGGCGACGTGTCACGCGCGGTGATGGCCGGCGATCACCACAACGACGTGGCCGCGGCGCAGGGCGCCGGGGTGCCGTCGATTTTCGCCGCCTGGGGCTACGGCCCGCGCAGCCAGGGGGCGGACGCCTCGGCGATCGCCGAGGATTTCACCGAACTGGTGAAAATCGCCGCGCGCCTATGCCCCTGAGGCACCGGCCGGCTGCGCCACGGGAGTCCGGTAGCGCTCGTCGTAGGTGAAGCCCCAGATCCGCATCTCTTCCTCCACCTCGGCGCGGAAGGCGGCGCGCTGGTCGGTGTCCCAGCCGGTCTGGTTGATGGCGAGCGTGCGGCCAACCTCGTCCGACGCGAGCACCTGCGGGCGCTGCTTGCTGAAGGTCTCGATCATCCGGTCCTTCTGCGGCGGCGTCAGCTTGAGCACCTGGGTCACCCCTTCGGCGACGAAGCCCGGACGATCCGCGATGTCCTTCTGTTCGATCTCGAGCCAGGTGCCGACCGGCAGCAAAGCGCGGGTCTGCCGCCAGGTGCGCATGATGTTGACCCAGTCCTTGGCATGGTAGGTGATGTCGAACTTGGGGAATTTCTGCAGCCGGCTGTACACGTTCTCGATGGCGCGGCGGTAGCAGAAGAAAGTGACGAAGGGCTGCCCCATCCGCGCGAGCTGGCGGATATAGTCGAGCATCTCGGTGCCGCCGGACTTGTCGATCCACGAGGTGCCGCCATGCACCTTGTTGGACAGCTCCAACAGCGTGCGCGCCATCGCCTGCTTGACCTCTTCCGCCGAGACGTTGCCGATCGCATGGCGCGGGTCGGCGGCGGAATGGGCGTAGTGGGTGTAGTGCCGGTCCACAACGACGGCGATCTTGCCGTAGACGTCGAGCAACTGCCCCTCGGAGAAGGCGGGGAGCTCGGTCGCGGCCTTGAGCCCGAGGATGAAAATGCTCGTGCCGGAGCGCGGCGAACCGGTGATGAATATCGGCATTCCGCCGGCTTGGCTTGGGTCCTGGTTCATCGTCTCTTCCGCTCCGCGTCCGCTCGATCCACACATACATCCGGCACGCCGGCAGACGCGCCACTTATCCCACTATCCCCCGCCATTCCAGGGCAAAACACCCCCCGATCCGGCATTGAGGCGCATATCGCCTTCACCTTCTCGGTATGACCGCCTCCCCCCCTCCCGCCGCACGCACGAGGTCCCGCACGGCCTGCAAACCAGGATCGCGTGGAAACATAAAGATCGCGTTGCTGAACCGCGGGGATGTCCCGATCTCTGTTGAAATTGGACGATCGAGCGCTGCTGGTTTGGACGTTATGCTGCGGCGCTCTGCCGTGCAAGAACTGGT
>CAIWAJ010000615.1:0-4338 GCA_903910565.1 uncultured Rhodospirillales bacterium | reverse complement strand
CGACGGCGTTGCGGCGGCGACGGGGGGTGGCGATGATGCAGATGGCGGGGGGGGATTGGGGCATGGGGGCGTCTCCTGGTTGGGCAGGAGGGTAACGGGGCGGGGGCGGGCTGCGAAGGGGGTTGTTTGTTGTTATATCGTAACAAAATAGACGCAATTCCGCGATACGGTCTAGTCGCGCGGCAAGCGCCGGGGGAGCAGCTTCATGGGTTTCCCCTCGGAGTTGGGGTACCAGAGGATTGCCTCGCGCTGTTTGCGGGTGAGGCGCCTGGGCTTGGGTTTCGGCTTGCGCGGTTTGCGCGGCTTGCGCAGGAGCCTGGGAATGGCGGGGATGGCGAGGCCGAGCATGCGGCAGAGCGGGCGGAGCAGGCGCTGGGCCTGGGGGTTCGCGACCACGATTTCGGCGGTGGCGGGCTCGTTGAGCAGCGTCGCGATGCCGCTGGCGATGCTGCGGCCTTGCCAGCCGATTTCACTGGCGAGCCAGGATTTGCGCTGGGGCAGGCGGACCCGCGGCGTTTTGCGCGCGGACTCCGGGCGCGGGGCGATCCCGGCGGCGATGCGGGCCAACAGCGCGATGAAGCGGGCCTTGGTGCGCAGGAGGTACATGGCGATGGCGCGCTCGGGCACCACCGGCTTGGGGTTGTTGGCGAAGAGCGGGCAGACCACCTGGAGCAGCGCGTTGACGATCGCGGAGAAGCGGACGCAGATCGCCTCCATCTGGTCGCGCAGCGCGGGGTTGGGTGGGGTGGTGTTCATGGCGTATATATTAACTTATCGGTTAGCGAGAGTCAAGGGAAAAAACATGCGGCCGGAGCGCTTATCGCTGCCGGGCGGATATGACACAGTGGGGCATCGGAAAGGGAGAACGGGACCATGGACGTAATGGCGGCGCGGATACCGAGCGGGGTGCGCGAGAGCGTGAGCGAGGCGGAATGGCAGGCGCGGGTGGATCTGGCGGCCTGCTACCGGCTGGTGAACCTCTACGGCTGGGACGAGATGATCGCCAACCACATCTCGGTGCGGGTGCCGGGGGAGGAGGGCAGTTTTCTGCTCAACCCCTACGGCTACCTCTATGACCAGATGACCGCCTCGTGCTTCGTGAAGGTGGATCTCGACGGCATGGCGCTGCTCGACCCCACCGGGCTTGGCGCCAACAAGGCCGGCTTCGTGATCCACAGCGCGGTGCATATGGCCCGCCACGACGTGGATTGCGTGATCCATACCCACTCGCTGGCGGGCATGGCGGTCTCGGCGATGGAATGCGGGCTGCTGCCGATCGCGCAGTCCTCGATGCGGTTCGCCGATATCGCCTACCACGAGTTCGAGGGCCCGGCGCTCAACATGGATGAGCGGGCGCGCCTGGTGGCCGATCTCGGGATGCGCGAGGTGATGATCCTGCGCAATCACGGGCTGCTGGTGACGGGGACGAGCATCGCCGAGGCGTTCAACAACCTGTTCCGCCTGGAGCGGGCCTGCGAATTGCAGGTGATGACGCTGTCCTGCAACACGCCGCTGCGGATGCCCTCACGGGAGGCGGTGGTGCAGACCAATCGCATTTTTGCGCCGACCGGGCAGCGGCGGCGGGGGCTGCTGGAGTGGCCGGCGCTGATGAAGCGGCTGGATGCGATTGATCCGTCTTATCGGGATTGAGGCAGGAAGCGCTTCTTTTTTGAAAAAAAGAAGCAAAAAACTTTTGTTCGCTTGGCGTGTACCGGTCCCCAATTGGGGGAGAGGTGCACGCCAACGGCATGAAACGGAATAAAAAGTTTTTTGGTTCTTTTTGTTCACAAAAAGAACATGCTTACCTTGCCTGCCCTGTTATCTTCGGCAACGATGCTTTCTTTGGGGGGGGGCGAAACCATGTCAGGAGAGCGCAACGTCTGGCGCACCGTGATTGCCGCGGGGATTGGCGCGGTGTTCGAGTGGTATGATCTGCTGCTCTACGCGATGTTCGTGCCGACGATTTCCAAGCTGTTTTTCCCGACCGCGGACCCGACGGTGGGGACGTTGCTGGGGCTGGGCACGTTTGCCTCGGCCTGGCTGGTGCGGCCGCTGGGGGCGATCGTGATCGGGGCTTATGCCGACCGGGCCGGGCGCAAGCCGGCGATGGTGGCTTCGGCGGTGCTGATGATGGTGGGGACGGCGATGACCGGGTTGCTGCCGGGCTATGCCAGCATCGGGCTGGCGGCGCCGGCGCTGCTGTTGTTCGCGCGGTTGCTGCAGGGGTTTTCGGCGGGCGGGGAGTTCGGTTCGGCTACCGCGCTGCTGGTGGAGCAGGACCCGACGCGCGCGGGGTTCTATGCCTCGATCCAATGGGCGTGCTCGGGGTTCGCGGTGTTCATCGCCTCGCTGGTGGCGTTTACGGTGAACACCACGCTGGCGCCGGACCAGGTGATGGCGTGGGGGTGGCGGGTGCCGTTCCTGGTGGGGGTGCTGATCGGGCCGGTGGCCTGGTATATCCGCACGCGGGCGGATGAGAGCCCGTTGTTCAAGGCGGCGGCGCCGGCGGAGCGGCCGTTGCGCGAGGTGGCGACCCAGGACGGCTGGCGGGTGCTGGCCGGGGCGGGCGTGGTGGCGGCGGGGGCGGCGGGCAGCTTCATGAACCAGTATATGCCGACATTCGCCAATACGACGCTGCATCTGTCGGCCTCGCAGGCGCTGGTGGGGACGCTGGTGGCCGGCGCCATCAACTCGGTGTTGCCGATGGTATCGGGGCATGTGTCGGACCGGGTGGGGCGGATCACGCCGATGCTGATCCTGGGCGGGGTGGGGCTGGTGATGACGTATCCGCTGTTCCTGTGGATCGTGGCGTCGCCGAGCCTGGTGAATCTGGTGGTGATCCAGGCGTTGCTGGCGATCGTGATGTACAGCGGCTACTACGCGATCGCGCCGGCGTTGCTGACGGATTTGTTCGTGGTGCGGCGGCGGACCACGGGGATTTCGATCGCCTATGTGCTGGGGCAGTTGCTGTTTGGCGGCGTGACGCCGCTGGTGGCGGCGGCGCTGGTGAAGCAGACGGGGAATCCGGCGAGCCCGGGGTTGTATTTGTGCGGGATTATTGTGGTGAGCCTGGGGTGTTTGCTGTGGTGCCGGCGGTTGGGGGTGAAATAGGGGGGCTCAGAAGCCGGTCAGGAGGAGGTCGAGCGCGCGGGTGATGGCGTCTTGCTGGTCGCGGAGGGAGGCGACGGGGCGTTTGAGCGCGCGGGCGGGGATGGCGACGATGGCCTGGGTGAGGAGGACGTGGGGTTCGCCGAGGATGTCGAAGATGGGGTTGAGGTCTTGCAGCCGCTCGGGGTTGCGCGCGATGGGTTCCAAGGGGAGGACGACGCGGGAGGCGAAGTGGTCGAGGAGGGCGGACTGCACGTCGACCAGGTAGCCGGGGCCGCCGCCGGGCATTTTGTAGACGTCGTGGCGGGCCATCAGAAGCGGCGATAGGCGGCCAGGGGCAGTCCTTCGGTTTCGACGCGGGCGTTCCAGGCATCCATCGCCTCACGGTTGTCGCGGAGCCAGGCTTCGCGGCGGGCGGCGGCGATTTCGGCGGCGAGGGCGCGTTCGCAGGTTTGCGAGATGTTGATGTTCATCGCACGGGCCTCGGCGAGGAGGGCGTCGGGCAGGGTGATGTTGGTGGGGCGGCGGCGGGTGGTTTGGGACATCGCGCGGTCCTGGGGTGCGCAGGGAGTATGCGCATGGCCGGTGCGTGGGGCAAGGTCGGACCGCGGGGGCAGGGACGTTCGGTTTCGCCGCCCTCACCCCGACCCTCTCCCGCAAACGCGGGAGAGGGGGAAGTGCGGGGGGTTAGGAGTTGGGTCCACGCTCCATCGAATACGGCTGCCAGCGGCGCAGATTGGTCTTGGTCAGCACCGTCGGGTTGACGCAGCTCATCGGCCAGCGGCCGCCGAGGAGGAGGGCGAGTTCCTGGCCGACGCGGCGCTTGCGGGCGGGGTCGAAGCGGGCGCTGGCGGAGGCGTTGTGCGGGCTCAGGATGACGTGGGGCATTTGCAGCAGGGGGTTGTCCTGCTGGGCGGGCTCGACCTCGAAGACGTCAATGCCGGCGCCGGCGATCCATTTTTCCTGGAGGGCCTTGATGAGGCCGGATTCCTGGACGGTGGCGCCGCGGCCGGTGTTGATGAAGATGGCGTTCTTCTTCATCATCTTGAAGTGCTTCTCCATCAGCATGCCCTGTGCCTCCGGCGTCGCCGGGGCGTGCATGGAGATGAAGTCGGACTTGGTGAGCACTTCCTCGAAGGTGGCGGGTTCGACGCCGTAGGGCGGCATCACCAGCTCTTCGATGAACGGGTCATAGGCGATCATGCGCAGGCCGAAGGCGCGGGCGCGCAT
>CAIWAJ010000614.1:0-7095 GCA_903910565.1 uncultured Rhodospirillales bacterium | reverse complement strand
TGCGTCGCGCTGCGCCGCTCGGTGCCCTTGAAGGCCATGTGCTCGAGGAAGTGGGAGACGCCGTTCTCATCGGCGGTCTCATGCCGCGTGCCGGCCGCCACGTAGGCGCCAAGCGAGACGGTCTCGACGCGGTCCATCCGTTCGGTGACGACGGTGAGCCCCTGGGGCAGCCGGGTCAGGCGGATGGCGGGGTTGGATGTGCTCATGCGGCGTTCCTGTGGGCCAGCGCCCGCACCTTCGCCTGGACGGCGGCGATATCGGGGGCGCAGACGGTGAAGCTCTCCGGCCTGTCATACAGGTCCGCGAGGCGCGGGGGCAGTGGGGGGCGGATGCCGGTTGCCTGTTCCATGGCATCGGGGAACTTGGCGGGATGGGCGGTCGCCATCGCCACCATCGGCACCCCTGGCTCGGCGAAATGCCGCCCGGCGGCGAGGCCGATGGCGCTGTGGGGGTCGGCGAGGTAGCCGCTTTCTCGGTGCAGCCTGGCGATTTCGGCCAGTGTGCCGGGGTCATCGAGGGTGAAGCCGCGGAACAGCGCGGTGGCCCGGGTCCAGGCGACATCGGTCACCGGCATGCGGCCCTCGGCGCGGAAGCGGGCCATCGTGGCGGCGGTGGCGGCACCGTCGTGTTCCAGCAGTTCGAACAGCAGGCGCTCGAAGTTGGAGCTTACCTGAATGTCCATGCTCGGCGACAGCGAGGGCTCGACCGGGACCATCGACATGTCGTTGGTGCTGAGGAAGCGGGAGAGGATGTTGTTGCGGTTCGAGCCGATCACCAGCGTCTTGATCGGCAACCCCATGCGTCGCGCCGCCCAGGCAGCCAGCACATTGCCGAAATTGCCGGTCGGCACCGCGAAGGAGACCTCGCGATCCGGCGCGCCGAGGGCCAGGGCTGAGGCGACGTAGTAGGGAATTTGTGCGGCGACGCGGGCCCAGTTGATGGAGTTGACCGCGGAAAGCTGCATCTCCGCACGGAACGGCGCATCGGCGAAGAGCGCCTTCACCATGTCCTGGCAGTCATCGAAGGTGCCTTCGAGCGCGACATTGCTGACGTTGGGGGCCAGAACTGTGGTCATCTGCCGGCGTTGCACCTCGCTGGTGCGATTATGCGGGTGCAGGATGACGATATCCACTCGGTCCCGGCCCGCGCAGGCCTCGATCGCCGCCGAGCCGGTGTCGCCGGAGGTGGCGCCGACGATGGTCACCCGCTTGCCCTGTTCGGCCAGCACATGGTCGAACAGCCGCCCGAGCAACTGCATCGCCATGTCCTTAAAGGCCAGCGTCGGGCCGTGGAACAGCTCCTGCGCCCAGAGATTGGATTCCACCTGCACCAGCGGCGCCACGGCGGCATGGCCGAAGCCGGCATAGGCGTCGCGGCACAGCGCCTGGAGCGTGGCGAAGGGGATGCTATCGCCCACGAAGGGCCGCATCACGCGGGCGGCGAGTTCGCCATAGGGCAGGCCGCGCATAGCACGCCAGTCGGCGGCGACGAAGTGCGGCCAGGACTCCGGGACGAATAGCCCGCCATCCTCGGCAAGCCCGGCCAGCAGAACCCCGGTGAAATCGCGGGGAGCAGCGCCGCCGCGGGTGGAGATGTAGCGCATGATCAACCGTCAAATGGGTAAGCGCGCCTTGTCGGGCAAGAGCGCGGCAGAATCAATGGCGCGCGAAAGAAGGAAGGAAGCGCTTCTTTTTGAAAAAAGAAGCAAAAACTTTTTATCCGTTTGGTTTGCAGCTGCGGGGGATACTCCGCGGCCCAACGGATTGAAGTTTTTTGGCTCTTTTTTCAAAAGAGAACCACTTCCTTCACCCAAGCCGCAACAAGGCCGCGCCCAACGCAATCACCGCTACCGCCGCCCAGCCGCGCCGCCCAGGCCGCTCACCGAGGAAAACCCGGGCGAAGCCAACGCCGAACAGCATCGCCGTCTCCCGCACCGCCGCAACCGGAGCGATCGGCGCGATGGTCATCGCCCAGAGCGCGATCGCGTAGGCGGCCATGGAGCAGAAGCCGCCGCCGAGGCCACGCGCCATCTCCCTGACGCTCGGCAGGACAATGCGCTGGCCGCGTAACAGCCACAGCAGCGACGGCACCAGGGAGAGCGGCTCGACCCAGAGGGTATAGGCCACCGGCGAACCTGAGGCCCGCGCACCCAGCGCATCATTCAGGGTATAGGCGGCGATCACCAGGGAATTGGCGAGGGCGAAGGGGATCGCCGCCGTCTCGCCTGGCTCACCGCTGCGTTTGGCCATCAGGATGACGCCGGCGGAAATGCTGAGAACTCCGGCCCAGCCCCAGGGGGACATCACCTCACCCACCACGACCATCGAGAAACAGGCGGTCAGCACCGGGGCGGTGCCGCGCATCAGTGGATAGGCGAGCGAGACGCCGCCGCGGCTGTAGGCCTCTCCGATGAGAATGAAATACAGCACGTGCAACACGCCGGAGGCGACGAGATAAGGCCAGCTCTCGCGCGATGGCGGGGTGAGGAATGGCAGGACGCAGGCGCAGATGAGCGCCGCACCCACCACCACCAACGCCATCTCCCGCCGCCGGTCGCGTTGCGCCCGGATGGCGACGTTCCAGCCGGCATGCATCACCGCGCTGCCGAGGACGGCGGCCAGCGCGAGCGGGGAGAGCGTCATCATATTGTCATGATGCCGCTATGGCCCGCCTGCGGCCAGCCGGATGATGCAATGGGGTTGTGGGGATCAGCCCCGCGTTTCGAACAGCCGAACGAAGGCCGTAAGGTCGGCTGGATCCAGATCGGAGACGGCGCTGAACACCAGGCCGTCACGGGACCAGCGACGCAGTGCATAGCCATCGCGCGCGGCGCTCTCGGACTTCGCACCGGTGGCAGGCCAGACGAAGACGTTGATGGGGTGCTTGTCGCGCCGGTAAACCAGCACGGCAACGCTGCGGCCGCCGATCACATCGAGCCGCCCGCCGATCAGCGGGAACCCCTCGGCGGCGAAATCCGGCACGTTGGGCGCGAAATCGAGTTTGCCCTCGAACCATGGTTTTACGGTGTGGCGGTCGGTTGATGGCACGTCGAGCAGATGGGCGGCCTGCAAGGCGCGGATATGACCGTTGAACAGCTCGGACTCGATGCCGCGATCCGCGCTAAGCGGAGCGAATAGCAGGAGCGAGGCGGCCAGAGCGCCGGCGGCGAAGGTGAACGCCGGAAGCGCCAGCCGTGGGCGGAGGCGGACCACCGGCGGGGGGGCCAACTCGGCCTCGAGCAACGCGCGCAGGTGGGGCGGCGCCGGCAGCGGGCGCAGCGCGTCGTGCAGATTGCGGGACAGCGCGGTCATATCGGCCTGCAACGCGGCGCAGCCCGGACAGTCCCGCACATGGGCGGCGAGCACGGTGGTGGCCGCGGCATCGAGTTCGCCGTCGAGATCGGCCTGGATCAGCAGCTGCATTTCGGCACAGGCTGTCATGTGTGGGGTGGTGCCGGTCATGGCAGTCGTTCCTTGGCGGCCGAGGCGCGGCCATGGGTCAGCAGCGCCTGGCGGGCGCGGAAAAGGCGGGACATCACGGTGCCGACCGGTACCTCGGTGATGCGGGCGATGTCACGGTAGGACATATCCTCCAGCTCTCGCAGCACCAGGCATTCGCGCAGCTCGGGTGACAGGGTGGCGAGCACAGCGCGCAGCCGCGCCTCGCCTTGGCGCCGCGCATAGGCGGCTTCCGGATCGGGCGACGGGTCGGCCATCTCCGCAGCGAGGTCGAGCGGCTGCTCCGCGCGGCCGGCGGGATGATTGAGCCGGTCATAGGCGACGTTGCGCACGATGCGCAGCAGCCAGGCCCGCGCGTTGCCACCGTTGTAGGAGGCGAAATAGCTCATTGCCCGCACCATGGCGTCCTGCACCGCGTCCTCGGCCGCGGCCCGGTCGCGCAGCAGCCAGTGCGCCAGGGTGTAGGCGGCGTCGAGATGGGGCAGCGCGATGCGGGCGAATTCGGCTTTGGACATGGTTTAGGAAGGAAGCGCTTCTTTTTGGAAAAAGAAGCAAAAACTTTCTATCCATTTGCTTCGCGCCTGCCCGGGGAGAGCGACCTGCGAAACGGATAAAAGTTTTTTGGTTCTTTTTTTCAAAAAAGAACACCTTCTCTTCATGTGACGACAACCACCCCCTTCATATGCGGGTGCAATCCGCAGAAATACTCGTAGCGGCCGGGCGTGTCGAATACCCGGGCAAACGTCTCATCGGTATCGAGCACCGGAGACTTGAACCCCGGCGGCCGGCCGGCGTGGACGACGCTGTGGGGGATGTCGTCGTGGTTGGTCCACACCACCTTGGTGCCCGCCGGGACCTCTATGCGCTCGGGGGTAAAGACGAAATTGTCGATGGTGACCGCGGCCTCGGCCGCCCGCGCGATGTGGGCGGCGAGGATCAGCGGCGCGGCGAGAACGGCACGTCGGCGCATGGGTCAGGCTCCCAGGGGGGTGTCGATGATGGCGAGCGGCCCCTGGCCGGGCACCAGCGTCACGCTGGCAACGCCGAGCATGGAGCGCAGCCGTGCGGCCTCGACTTTCATCGGCCCCGGGCTCGGCGCCGCCCCGGGGGCCGGCTGGGGGAAGGCGGTGGAGCGGGCGGAGTGGAAGGCGACATTGCCTTCCACCTTCTGCATGACCTGGTGGATATGCCCGTTCAGCACCGTCACCGAGCCAAATCGCTTGAGCAGGCTGAGCGCCTGGGCGCCGTCCTCGGTGCCCCAGCCCCATTTTTCGTAGACGGTCCAGAGCGGGATATGGGCGAAGACGACGATCGGGGTGGAGGCGCTGCGGCCGGCGAGGTCGCGCTCGAGCCAGGTGAGCTGGGCGGCGCCGAGATTGCCCATGCCGCCCGATTTGAGATCGACGACGTTGTTGAGGCCGATGAAATGCACCCCCTCGGCATCGAAGCTGTAAAAAGCGCCGCCGTCGCCCCCTTGGGTGTGGCGCTTCTGGAACCGGGCGATGAAGGGCTTTGTCCCGGCCTCGTCCAGCACGTCATGCTCGCCGGGGACGTAGTGGGTATCGAGCCCGATGGTGCCGAACAGTTTCTCGGCGGTGTCGAACTCGGCGGGCTTGGAGAGATGGGTGACATCGCCGGTGTGCAGGACGAACGCCGGCTTGGCCGCCATCACCTTCACGGCCGCGAGGCCTTCGGCGAGGGTGCCGGGCACGTCCATGTTGGGCTCACGCGCGAAGCCGATATGGCTGTCGCTCATTTGCGCGAAGGTAAAGCCGGTAGCGGCCTCGGCGGAGCCGATCAGGGCCGAGCGGGGCACCCCGCCGGTGACAGTCCAGATGAGGCCGGTGCCGGCCCAGGCCATACATTCGAGGGCGCGGCGGCGTGTCGGCTGTTCGGTCATGGGGTGCTCCTGAAATGAGTGACACCATGCAAGACCGGCGCGAGGATGGATTTATTCAGCTGACGATGACGCGGCCGCGCATATGGGGGTGAATCCCGCAATGGTACGGAAATTCTCCGCGCTCGTTGAACTGACGGGCGTAGCTCTCACCGCGAAACAGCACGGTTGACCGGAAAAGGCGGTCCGCACCAGTGTGCTCGACCCCGGCCGGCGCCTCGTCGACGTTCAGCCATCGCACCCATGCTCCGGCAACGACCCGGAGCGTCGCCGGCTCGAAGCTGTAATCGCGGATGATGACGAGTGCGGCATTACGCCTATCGTGGACACCATCGGACATGGCGATGGGGATCGCCATGGACAGGAATCCCCGTCGAGTTGGCCGCGTAAAGCTGCTCATGACCAATAGACCGCCAGACGGTCAGCTTTATTCTCGCGGAACCCGCGCATTCCGCGCAATTCAGCCCATGGCCTAGCGGTCAGTGCACCCGGCCGGATTGGTGCGGGCTGTCCAGGCTGAAAGCGGGAATCGTCACATCAAACCGTGCGCCACTGGCGGGCTCGATCACGTGATACTGCCCGTGCATGATCCCCGACGGGGCCGCGAGCGGTGTGCCGGATGTGTATTCGAACGTGTCGCCCGGCGCGATCACCGGGGTTTGCCCGATCACACCCTCGCCATGCACCCGCTGGCTGCGCCCCGCGGCGTCGGTGATCAGCCACGTGCGCGCCATCACCTGCACCGCTTGGGTGCCTTCGTTGGCGATGCGCACCCGGTAAGCCCAGAAGTACTGGCTCTCCTCCGGCTTGGAGCGGTCCGGCAGGAAAAACGCCCGCACCGAAACCCGCACACCCCTCGTCGTCGCCGTGAAATCCTCGCTCATTCTGGTCCTTCCTCGCGCCGCCAATGAACGCGAGGAAGGGGTAGATGTCCAGCGTTCAGCGCGAAATTGCGGCGAGGCCGGCCGCAAGGTCCTCCTTGACGTCCTCGACATCCTCGAGCCCGACGGAAAGCCGGATCACCCCGTCAGTGATGCCGAGCTTGGCGCGCTCCTCGGCCCCGATGCGCATATGAGTGGTCGTTGCGGGGTGGGTGGCCAGGGACTTGCTGTCGCCGAGATTGTTCGAGACCTTAATCAACCGGAACGTGTTCATCGCCTTGAACGCCGCCTCCTTGCCGCCCTTCACCTCAAAAGTGACCAGCGTGCCGCCGGCGCTCATCTGCGCCATCGCCAAATCGCGCTGCGGATGATCGGCCCGCGTGGGATACCACACACGCGCGATTTCAGGCTGTCCGGCCAGGAAATCGGCCACCGCACTGGCATTGCGGCATCCGGCTTCAACGCGCAGTGCCAGCGTCTCGATGCCCTTCAGCAGTAGCCATGCGTTGAACGGGGAGATCGAGGGGCCGGTGTTGCGGATGAACGGCACCAACGTGTCCTCCACCCATTTCTTGCGCCCGAGCACCGCGCCGCCGAGCACGCGGCCCTGGCCGTCGATGTGCTTGGTGCAGGAATAGACCACCACGTCGGCGCCGAGATCGAACGGCTTCTGCAGCAGGGGGGTGGCGAAGACGTTGTCCACCACGACGATAGCGCCGGCCGCATGGGCGAGATCCGCAACCGCCTTGAGGTCGACGATGTCGAGCATCGGGTTGGAGGGCGATTCGAGCAGCACCAGGTTGGCCGGGGTGCCCAGCGCGGCGCGCCACTGGTCCATGTCCGCGCCGTCGACGAACTC
>CAIWAJ010000613.1:0-5792 GCA_903910565.1 uncultured Rhodospirillales bacterium | reverse complement strand
GCCGCGATCGACGATGCGGCCGCGCTTGAGCATCAGCACCTCGTCGCAGAGCCGCTCCACCTCGGCCATGTTGTGGCTGGCGAGCAGGATGGCGCAGCCGCTTTCGGCGCGGTAGCGCTCCAGCCAGGAGCGCACCATGTCGCCGGTATCGGGGTCGAGACTCGCGGTCGGCTCGTCGAGCAGCAGGACGTCGGGCCGGTTGATGAGGGATTTGGCCAAAGCGACGCGGGTTTTCTGACCGGCCGAGAGGTCACCGGCGGGGCGGGCGAGCAGTTCGTGGAGATCGAGCTGGCTGGCGAGTTCGGCGATGCGGCCCTTGGCATCCCGCACATCATAGAGATGGCAATAGACCATGAGGTTCTCGAACACGGATATGCGGTGGGGCAGGGCGACATAGGGGGAGGAGAAGTTCATCCGCGCGAGCGCCGCGAAGCGATCAGTCGCCATGTCGTGCCCGAGCACGGTGATGCTCCCGGAGCTGGGGATCAGCAGGCCGAGCAGCATGGCGATCGTGGTGGTCTTGCCCGCGCCATTGCCGCCGAGCAGGCCGATGGTGCGGCCGGGGGCGACGGCGAACGAGATGTCGTCGACGGCGACCGTGTCGCCATAGCGCTTGGTCAACGCCTCGACGGTGATGGCGTCCATGAAACCTCTTGCGGTTCCGCCGCAGCATGGCGGACGGGGCGGACCGTATAGGACGGACGCGGCAGGCGGTCTATTGCCGGGACGAGGTCAGCCGGCGCGGCGGGGATGGACGACCCGCCCCTGAAACAGCGTGATGCCTTGGCCGCGCCCCCAGGTGACGGCGCTGGCCCCGTCGGCCTGGCCTAGCACCACCATGTCGGGCGTGACGCAGGGTGGCAGGCCGCCCGCGGCGAGTGCCGGGGTGAAGCGGATCTGCACCAGCTCAAAACCCAGGCGCTGCGGCGGCAGGAGGGCGAGCTGGGTGGGGGCTAGATCCTGCAACAACAGCCGATAGCCGCGCGCGGCGGCGAAATCGCGCGCGAAGCAGAAGGTCGCGAGGTCGGACAGGATGTCCTCGGCGCGCAGGTTAATGACGACGCGGCCGCGCAGAGTAGTGGGCAGGCTGGTGTCGAAGCGCAGGAATTCGGGGCCGATCAGATTGGCGACGTTGAGGTCGATGCTGAACGGCGGCACGCCGCGCAGTTCTTCGGAGGCGGAGAGTAGTGCCAGCATGCGGCGATCGAGCGTGCGGGTCAGGCGGCGGAACAGCCAGGGATCGGCCCGCGGTGCGCGTTCGGGCAAAATGGTGTCGAACAGCTCGGCGTCCGACAGGAAACGGTGCTCCCAGGCGAGGCGAAACCCCTCGGTCCATGGCCGGCAGATCGGCTCACGGCGGGCGAAGCGGCTCATATCGGCCTGCGCGATGGCGCGCTCGAGGGCCTGGAGGGTCGCGGGGTCGAGCGGGACGCCGGCGTTGCGCGGTTGCGCGGGCGGCAGGCGCGGGCGCAGACTCTCCTCGACCACCCGCAGGAGCAGCTCGGAATCATCGGGCAGGGCGAGCACCGAGGCCATCGCCATCGCCATCGGGTCGGCGCCGAAGGCGGGATCGTCGGAGAAGAGGTGTTCCAGCGTGGCCAGACTGGTGCCGAGCGCCGCGGTCTCGCCGCGCCAGACCACGACGAGATCCTGATTGGGGAGGTGGAAAAGCTGCGCCCGCGCCGCGCCGGTAAGCGGCAGCAGGGCCTCGCGGGCGAGCTGATAGTGGTGCGGCTTGCTGCGACCCTCCGGCAGGTCCGACAGGCGCAGCAGCAGGACCTCGCGGGCGATGCCGCTGGCGGTGCATTCGCGCACGAGGGTGGCGAGGCGGCGGGCGTCCTCCGGATTGCCGCCGCGCGGCTCGCGCGTGGCGTCGGGCAGCGGCTCGCGGCGGGCGATGGCGGTGCTCATTGCAGTGCCGTGGATGTAGCGCCGTCGAGTAAGGCGGTGTCGAGGCAGCCGAGGCGGCCTGCGGTGGCGACGGCGCCCGCGCGCTCGGTGCACTGGCGCAGCGTGCAGCCGGAGGCGTGGCTGCAGGTGGCGAGGCGGCTGGCGGCCAGCATGGCATCGACATGGCGGCCCTGGAACCGGCGGAACCCCTGCGTGAGGCCCCATTGCAGGGCCTCCTCCTGGTCAGCCCCGGCCAGGAGCAGCCGGTCCCGGCCGATCTCGGCCAGCGCGGCCTGAAGATCCCGTGCCTCGCTGGCGGTGAGCCGGGCGAGGCGGGGGGCCCAGTCGATCTTGACGAGATCGGGTGCGAGGGCGGCTGGCGCCGCGAGGCGCAACGCCAGCAGGGAGACCCCGTCGATCACGCAGGGCACGCCGGCCTCGCGCAGTGCCGCGCGGGCGAGGGCAAAGCCGTCAGGGTCGGCCGCGGCCTCGACCAGAGCGATCTCCACGCCAAGGCCGGCGCCACGCGCGCGGCAGGCCGCCAGCAGCTCGGCGAAGACCGGGCCGTTGACGGTCGCCGGCGCGAGATTGAGATGCAACGGTGGGCCGCCCGCCGGGTCCAACGCGCCGCCGCGGCCGAATTCGGCTGGCAACGCGGCGACCACGCGCTCCTCCAGCCGGGTGGCGAAATGGCGCAGCAGGAAGGGGTCGGCGTCGACCGCGTCGCCACCGGCCTGAGCCTGCAAGGCGGCGCTGGCATAGGTGATTTCGCGAAAGAGCGGCAGTATCCGCACCCGCCCGCCGCCGATCAGCACGGCGGTCTGGCGTTGCAGCAGATCCGGCAGCAGGCGTGCCTCGGCGGCGGCGGTAAGCGCTAGCGGCAACTCGGTCTCGGCGACCGCCTGGTCGAGCGGCGTCAACCCGCCTTCGGCCAGGCGCTCTGCGGCATAGGCGAGCAGGCGCTCGCGCGCCTCGGGCAGCAGCCAGATGGTGAGCGGTGCCACCGGCTCGCCGCCATCGGGCCGCAGCAGGCGGGTGAGCAACTCCGGCAGCGACTCGCCGGCGATCTGGCCGTTCCGCGCGGCGGCGGGCGCACGCAGCGCAGCGGTGGAGCAGAGCAGCACGAGATCGCCATTGCGCAGGGTGAAGACCTGGCCGCCGTGGCGCTGCGCCGCATCCTCCAGCAAGGAGCGCGCGACACGGCGGTGATGCGGTCGTGGCGCCGCGCGATCGCCGAGATGGATCACCAGTGCCGCCCAGCCGGGCAAGGAGGCACGGCGGGCCGCCTCCAGCAACTGGCGCTCACCGGGCGCGTAGTCGGCGTGGGCGTCGCCGCGCGGTGCCGGCGCCAGGCTGGGCGTGCCGAGCCAGGCGTTCATGGCAGGCGGCAATCGGCGCACGCCGGATTTTCCGGCTGGTGGGTCATCATCGGCCTCGATTCCTCGGCCCGCCGCGTTCTGGCACTCGCGCCGGGCGGGTCGTGGCGCTAGGTTGCCGTGTGATGGTTACCGAGCGGTTACCCGACGGCCCGGTTTCGGCCGGGCAGCTCCCAGACGGCGTTCGCGTCTACGCGATCGGCGACGTGCATGGCTGCGACGACCGGCTGGCCGCCATGCACACGGCGATCGTCGACGACCTCGTGCAGCATCCGGTCGCCCATCCGGTGCTGATCCATCTCGGCGACTATATCGATCGGGGCCCGGACTCGGCGGGTGTGCTGGAGCGCGTCGCCCGCCGGCTGCCACGCGCGCCGACGCTTCCTGTGGCCAATCTGATAGGCAATCACGAGGACATGCTGGTTTCGGCGCTCACCGGCGAGCGGCGGGAGGAGGCGAGCCATTGGCTGCAGAATGGGGGCGGCGAGACGCTGGTGCGCTGGGGCCTGTCCTGGCGGGACCCGCCATCGGTGTGGGAGGCCGGAATCCCGCCGCGCCAGCTCGGCACGCTGCGCGGCCTGTCGACGCTGCTGCGCATCGGCACCTACGTGTTCGTGCATGCCGGGCTGCGACCAGGGGTGGAGCTGCACGCGCAGGCGCGGGAGGACATGCTGTGGATCCGCGAACCATTCCTCTCCTACGACGGCGAAATGCCCTTCGTCGTGGTGCATGGCCACACCCCGGCGCATGAACCCACCGTCCGCCCCCACCGGATCGGTATTGATACCGGGGCGGTGATGGGCGGCGATCTGACCTGCGCTGTGCTGGAGGGCGCCGACGTCGCGTTCATCCGGACGTAACAGGTGCTTGCCAGTAGAGAGTTGGAAGCTTAGAGCCTGACCGCCGAAAGGGGCCGGACCATGAACGCAACGCCCGGGGTCGACGCCAGCATCTCGGAACTCGTGGCCGGCGCGCGGCGCTTGGCCAATGCCCGTGTACTGGTGATCGGCGATGCCATGCTCGACCGCTATGTGTATGGCGCGGTCGATCGGATCAGCCCCGAGGCGCCGGTGCCGGTGCTCAAGATCGAGAACGAGCTCGCGGTGCCCGGCGGTGCCGCCAATGTGGTGCGCAATCTCGGCGCCCTCGGCGCCGCGGTGGCTTTCGTTTCCATCATCGGCGATGACGAGGCCGGCGGGGATCTCACCGGCCTGGTCGGCGGTCAGCAGGGGGTGGAGCCCTGGATGCTGGTGCAGGGGCGGCGGATCACCACGCTGAAAACCCGTTTCGTCGCCCAGGGCCGCGCCGTGCAGGGCCACCAGATCATGCGCGCCGACCGCGAGGACGGCCGGCCGGTGCACCCCAAGCTCGCCGAGCGGATGATCAAGATCGCACGCGACGCGATGGCCGCCACCTCGGTGGTTATCCTTTCCGACTATCGCAAGGGCGTGCTGGCTGGCGAGACGCCCGGCATCATCATCGCCGCTGCCCGCGCCGCCGGGCGACGCGTGGTGGCGGACGTGCATGGTGCGGACTACTCGCGCTACGCCGGGGTGGACGTTGTTTTGGCGGCCGCCCGCGATTTGGCGGCGGCGACCGGCCTGCCGACGGATGGCGACGCGTCCGTCGCGGCGGCCGCGGCGGTGCTGCGGGAGCGCTTCGGTTTCGGCGCCGTGCTGGTGACCCGCGGCGAGGACGGCATGACGTTGGCGGACTCCGAGGGGGCGGTGCATTTCCCCGCCGAATCGGCTGAAGTGTTCGACATCGCCGGCACCGGCGACACCGCGCTGGCCACGCTCGGCGCGGGGCTCGCCACCGGTCTGTCGCTGCGGCTGGCCACCCGCCTGGCCAACATCGCCGCTGGCGTCGTGGTGGGCAAGATCGGCACCGCGGTGGTGCGCGAGAGCGACCTGCTGGCGGCGATCTCGCCCTCGGCCGGGGCGCTGCGCAAAATCGTCTCGCGCGAACTGGCCGCCCGGCTGGCCGAGCGCTGGCGCCGCAGCGGCTGGCGCACCGGCTATACCGATGGCGCTTTCGACCCGTTGAAGCCGGGCCATGTCCACCTGATCGAACAGGCCCATGGCGCCTGTGACCGGCTGGTGGTGGGCGTGCAGGGCGACGCGATGGTACGCCGCACGAAGGGGGATAACCGGCCGCACCAGACCGAAGCGGTGCGGGCGGCGCGGCTGGCCAGCCTGCCCTCCGTCGATCTCGTGGTGGTCGATACCGCCGACGCGGCGGTGGAGATGATCCGCGTGCTGCGGCCGGACGTCGTGGTGAAGGGCACCCCGGAGGAGCGCGACGCCGCCGCATCGGTGATGCGGGAGTGGAGCGGCACGGTTCTGCTCGCCGATATGCTGCCGGAGACGGCGGCGGATTAAGGGGATTCGGCCGGCGTGCCCTTGTGACGCCGCCGCCACTGCGCTAGATGCGCCCGTTCACGGTCGCGGGCAGGGATTTCGCGGGCGGGCGTGGTGAAATTGGCAGACACGCCAGATTTAGGTTCTGGTGGCGCAAGCCGTGGGG
>CAIWAJ010000612.1:0-2256 GCA_903910565.1 uncultured Rhodospirillales bacterium | reverse complement strand
GTCTGCCCACGCTGGTTTCCAACACGGTCAACAATTACGGGCTGTGGCAATTCCCCGAGAAGCTGATCCCGCTCGTGACGCTGAATGCGCTGGAGGGCAAACCGCTACCGGTCTATGGCGACGGCTCCAACATGCGCGACTGGCTCTACGTGGATGACCATGCCGAGGCGCTGCTGAAAGTGGTGGAGCAGGGTCAGGTCGGTGCCACCTACGCCATCGGCGCCCGCCAGCCGCGCACCAATCTCCAGGTGGTCAAGGCGATCTGTGCCGCGCTCGATGCCCGGATCCCCGACCCCGCGGGCCCGCGCGAGCGGCTGATCACCTTCGTGACAGACCGGCCCGGCCATGATTTCCGCTACGAGATCGACCCGTCGCGCGCCGAGCAGGCTCTTGCCTGGACCGCGCCGAATGACTTCGAGACCGGGCTCGGCAAGACGATCGACTGGTACATCGCCAACCGCGCCTGGTGGGAGGGCATCCGTGCCGCCCGCTATTCCGGCCAGCGGCTCGGCACGACGAAGGCGGCTTAGTCCATGAAGGGCATTCTCCTCGCCGGCGGCTCCGGCACGCGGCTGCATCCGATGACCATCGCGAGTTCCAAGCAACTCCTGCCGGTCTACGACAAGCCGATGGTCTATTACCCGCTCACCGTGCTGATGCTGGCCGGCATCCGCGACATCATGGTGATCTCGACACCGACCGATCTGCCGCAGTTCAAGCGCCTGCTCGGCGACGGCTCCCGCCTTGGCTGCCGCATCAGCTATGCCGAGCAGCCGAGCCCGGACGGGCTGGCCCAGGCCTTTCATATCGCCGCGGAGTGGATCAACGGCGAACCCTGCGCCCTTGTGCTCGGTGACAATTTGATTTTCGGCGACCATCTCTCCCGCGTCTTCCAGGCCGCCGCCAAGCGCCCCTCCGGCGCCACCGTTTTCGCCTACCATGTGCGCGACCCCGAGCGGTACGGCGTGGTGAGCATGGATGCCGACGGCAAGGCGCTCGAAATTGTCGAAAAGCCGGCCAATCCGAAGTCCAACTGGGCGGTGATCGGGCTGTATTTCTACGATGCCCGCGTCACCGAACTCGCCCGCAAAGTGAAGCCCTCCGCCCGTGGCGAGCTCGAGATCACCGATCTCAACCGCATGTATATGGAGATGGGCGAGCTCAACGTGGAGCGCCTCGGCCGCGGCTGCGCCTGGCTCGATGCCGGCACGCCCGACAGTCTGATCCAGGCCGGCACATTCGTGCAGACCATCCAGTCTCGCCAGGGGATGCTGGTCGGCTGCCCGGAGGAGGTCGCCTTCCGCATGGGCTGGATCGATGCCGACCAACTGCGCACCCAGGCCGCCGCGCTGGGCAAGACCGAGCTGGGCCGGCTGCTCACCATGCTCGCCAATGGCGAACACCAATAGGTTGATGTCATGAAGGTCGAACCGCTCGCCATCCCCGAGGTCATCCTCGTCACCCCTCAGCGCTTCGGTGACAAGCGCGGTTTCTTCTCCGAGACCTGGAACCAGGCCCGTTTCGCCGCCGCCGGCATCCCTGGGCCCTTCATCCAGGACAACCACTCGTTGTCCGAAAAGCGCGGCACGTTGCGCGGCCTGCACTGCCAGATCGGTGACTCAGCCCAAGGTAAGTTGGTGCGGGTGCTCAAAGGGTCGATCTGGGATGTCGCGGTCGATGCGCGGCGCGGTTCGCCCACCTTCGGCAAGCATGTCGCCGCCGTGCTCTCGGCCGAGAACTGGTCGCAGCTCTGGGTGCCTGTCGGGTTCCTGCACGGCTTCGTCACCCTCGAGCCGGATACCGAGGTGCAGTACAAAGTGACCGGCGGCTATTACGATACCAAGGCCGAGCGCGGCGTGACCTGGAACGACCCTGATCTCGCGCTCCCCTGGCCGGTCGATCCCGCCGAAGTGCTGGTCTCCGACAAGGATGCCAAGCTGCCCCGCCTCGCGGAGTGCGATCCTTGGTACTGAGCGCTGGCCCCATCCTGGTCACCGGCGGCTCCGGCCAGCTCGCCACCGCGCTGATGGCCCGTGCCGGGTCGCGCAACTTGGTGCTGGCGGGGCGACCCGATTTCGATTTCGACCGGCTGGAGGCCATCCCGGCCTTCCTGCGTGCCACCGCGCCATCGCTGATCATCAACGCCGCCGCCTATACCGCGGTCGACAAGGCCGAGAGCGATGTCGAGGCGGCCTATCGCGCCAACCGCGACGGGCCGCGTCTGCTCGCCGAATATGCCGCCGCTTCCGGCATCCC
>CAIWAJ010000611.1:0-2062 GCA_903910565.1 uncultured Rhodospirillales bacterium | reverse complement strand
TACTCGTCCGGCGCGTGGCGCCAGCTCATCTCGCGGCCGCTCCAGTTATGCCCGACCATGCCGCGCGCGGGGAGGTTCACCAGCCGGGCGTGGCGGCCATGGGGCCCGCGATCGGTGGCGATCTGGGTGCCAATGCCGTCGCTGAAGTCCCAGGCGACGACGATCGGGGCATCGCGCCCCATGCCGGCGCGCACCTCCGGCGCCTCGATCTTGCCGTTGAAATGGTGGGACGGTGCTGCTGCACCATCGGCGGCGAAAAGCAACGCGCCGCCAGAGGGCAGGGTGAGGCCGGTGCAGGCGGCTTCGGCGGTGACCGCTGGATAGTCCTTCAGCGCGGCCTGGGTGAGCACCACCTTTCCGGTCGTGGGATCGGCGGCAAGGGTGAGGCGATACCAGCGCCAGGCCGCGAGTTTCACGCCGCTCTCGATCCGCGCCGAACCGCCCGGCCAGTCCAGCCGCGCCACCGCCATACCGTCCTCGACGGCCAGCGCGATGCTGGCGCCGTTGCCCTCCTCCGCCAGAACCGTGCCGGCCTTGCGCGGCTTGGCCATGTGGATGAGCGCGGACCAGGTGCTAGCCCCCGCGCGGGCGGGCATGGTGGCGATGCCGTAGGAGCCGAGCGCGATGTGCTGGCGGGTGCCGGTGAAATTCATGTCCAGCAGGTCCGCCCGGTCATCGAGCCGCATGCCCGGCCCGGCCGGATTGGGATCGGCGCAGACCACCCGGACCAGCCGCACCCGGCATTCCCCGCCGTCGCGCAGGCTCACCTTGGCGGAGAACCGCTCACCCGGCCGGTGCGAGAACCGGTCGAGATAGCCGGTGACCGGCAGTTCATTGATGCGCATGGCGAGCGACCCCCGGATTGTCTTGACGTCCTGGCAATACTCCTACGAAGATTTGATTTCGGCGTCACGCTGCACTTCACGCGGGGGCGTCGCAACATTTTGGGAGCTCACCTCGATGGCACATGCTGTTTCCGCCCGGATCGGTCTGGCGGCCGCTCTCGCCTGCCTCTCCGCCACGGCCTCCGCCGCGGCGTTTAAGTGCCCCAAGGTGGGCGGCGATTTCGTCTTCGGTCAGGAGGCGAACGTGAACAGCCTCGACCAGATGTCCTCGAGCACCATCTCGACCCGCAATGTCGCGATGAACATGTTCGAGGCGCTGATGACGCGCGACGAGAACACCGCGCCGATCCCGGAACTCGCCAGCAAGGTTGACGTCTCGGCCGATGGGATGACCTACACGTTCACGATGCGCCAGGGCGTGAAGTTCCATAACGGCAAGACGATGAGCAGCGCCGACGTGGTGGCCTCCTACGACCGCTACAACAAAGTCGGCATCCTGCGCTCGATGTTCGGCAACGTCGCCGCCTGGGAGGCGCCGGACGCCAATACCTTCGTCATCCGCATGAAGAAGGCGCAGCCGACCTTCCTGTTGCAGCTTTCCTCCTTCAGCGTGCCGGTGGTGATCGTGCCCTCCGAGATCGCCGACGCGCCGGCCCAGCAGCTCAAGACCATCGGCACCGGCCCGTGGCAGCTCGTCGATTTCACTCCGGGCAGCGCAGTGAAGATGCGGCGCTACGACGCCTATTCACCCAACACCGGCTATGAGGAACGCACGGGCTTCGGCGGCTACAAGCAGGCCTGCTTCGACACGGTGACCTTCCGTATCGTCACCGAGCCCGGGGCACGTCTCGCCGGCATGAAGACCGGCGAATTGCAGGGCGTGGAAGACCTGCCGACCAAGGCGCTGGCCGACCTCAAAAACGACAAGAACGTGACCCTGCTGCCGCTGTTGAACTGGTGGATCCAGATCGCGCTGCCCAATGTCTCCTTCCCGCCGACCGACAACCTCGCCTTCCGCAAGGCCGTGCAGGCCGCGCTCGACATGGACGAGATCATGGATGCGGCATCCGACGGCAACTACAAGCTCAACGTCGGCCTGCGCTACCCCAACAACCCCGACTATACCGACGCGGGGAAAGAGACCTACAACATCAAGAGTCCGGCGCTGGCGAAGAAGTATCTCGCCGAGGCCGGCTACAAGGGTGAGCCGGTGGTGC
>CAIWAJ010000610.1:0-1874 GCA_903910565.1 uncultured Rhodospirillales bacterium | reverse complement strand
GAGGACGCGACCTCCCTGCTCCGCCTGCTCGCCCGCTCCGCCACCGGGCAGGATTTCTCGGTCTACACCACCTTCTCCACCGGCGGCCGCCGGCCAGGGGACCTCGACGGCCCCGAGGAATACCACGTCGTGCTGATCGACAATGGCCGCTCCAACATGCTCGGCACCGAGTTCCAGGAGATGCTGCGCTGCATCCGGTGTGCGGCCTGCATGAACCACTGCCCGGTCTATTTCACCGTCGGCGGCCACTCCTATGGCTGGGTCTACCCCGGCCCGATGGGCTCGGTGCTGACCCCCTCGCTGATCGGCGTCGATCAGGCCGGCCACCTGCCCAATGCCTCTACCTTCTGCGGCAAATGCGAAAGCGTGTGCCCGGTAAAGATCCCGCTGCCCAAGCTGATGCGCCATTGGCGGGAACGCGAGTTCGAGCGCCACCTCTCGCCGCAAGCCATACGCAGCAACCTCGCCATCTGGGCCTGGTTCGCCAAGCGCCCGCAACTCTACCGCCACGCCACCGGCCTGGCCGCCCGCGTGCTCGGCTGGCTCGGCCGCAAGAACGGCCGCCTCGCCTCCCTGCCCTTCGCCTCCGGCTGGACCGCGGGGCGCGATCTGCCAACGCCGGAAGGCGAGACCTTCTTCGCGCGCTACGCCAACGCGCAGCGGGAGGGCAAGGTATGAGGAAGGAAGCGATTTCTTTTTTTGAGAAAAAAGAAACAAAAAAACTTTTATTCACTTGCCGCGTACCGCTCCCAACCATCCCGGGAACGCAAGCCAACGGCATCGAACGGATCAAAAAGTTTTTTTGGTTCTTTTTGTTCACAAAAAGAACACCCTTCCTCCCCCCCGCGATCGAGCCGGCGTGATGAGCAAAGAAACCATCCTCAACGCCATCCGCCGCGGCCTCAAGCGCGGCCCCCTGCCGGAAGACCAACAGATGGGCCTCCGCGCCCGCCTCGCCGGCCATCCGCGCCACCTCATCCCCGCCCGCAGCCGCGTCTCCCGCCCCGAGCAGATCGCCCTGTTCATCCGCAACATCGAAAAGGAATTCGGCTCCGTCGCTCGCGTGGCCAACCTCGCCGCCATCCCCGATGCCGTCGCCGACTACCTCGCCGCGCAGAACCTGCCCACCGATTTCGCCATGGCGCCCCACCCGGAACTCGCGGACATCCCCTGGGCCACCCGCCCTCTCCTCGTCCAGCGCATCGGCCGCGCCCAGCCCACCGATCTCGTCAGCCTCCAACACGGCTACGCCGCCATCGCCGAAACCGGCACGCTCATGCTCCCCGCCGCCCCCGAACGCCCCACCACCCTCAATCTCCTCTCCGACACCTTCCTCGTCGTCCTCCGCGCCTCGCGCATCGTCGGCGCCTACGAAGAAGCCTGGGACCTGTTGCGCGCCGAAAACCACGACCAACGCTCCGGCGGCTTCATGCCGCGCAACGTCATGCTGGTCACCGGCCCCTCCCGCTCCGCCGATATCGAATCCACCCTCGAACTCGGCGCCCACGGCCCGCGCCGCCTGCACGTCCTCCTGGTGGATGACGACCCCGCCGCACTCGCCTGATCCCCCATGGCACGGGCGGCGAAAAAGGTCAGCGAGGCCGACCAGCGCGAATGGGCCGCCTATGCCCGCACGGTCCGCCCGCTCGAAGGCCGTGCACTGCCGGACCTGCCCCCCGCACCTGCCCTGCCCGAGCCGATCCAGCACCCCGCCCACCCCGTCACCCCGCGCAAACCACCGCCCATCAATACCGCCCTCTCCGTCGGCAATCAGCCCGGCGGCCTCGACAACTCCAGCTGGAACCGCTTCCGCTCCGGCAAACTCGCCGCCGTCCGCACGCTCGACCTGCACGGCCGAACCGCCCAACGTGCCT
>CAIWAJ010000609.1:0-6142 GCA_903910565.1 uncultured Rhodospirillales bacterium | reverse complement strand
TGACGCAATAAGAGCGAAAGTTTTTGCTTCTTTTTTCAAAAAGAAGCGCTTGCTTCCTTCGCCCTGCCTCACGCGCGATGCTTCAAAGCAAGCAGCGACACGATCTCGAAGGCCATCATGGTGCCGACCTGGGCGGTTACCGTGGTGGCGTCGTATTGCGGGGCGACCTCGACGACGTCGCCGCCGATGATGTCGAGCCCGGCGAGGCCGCGCAGGATGTGCTGCGCCTCGCGCGGCGTGAGGCCGCCGACCTCCGGCGTGCCGGTGCCCGGCGTATAGGCGGGGTCGATCGCATCGACGTCGAACGAGAGGTAGAACGGCCCCTCGCCGATCACCTCGCGGGCCTTGGCGATGACGCCGGGCAGGCCGATCGTGTCGACCTCCTCGGCGTGGATCACCGTCATTCCCGAGACGTAGGAGAATTCGTAGAGCATCTCGGCCGAGCCGCGGATGCCGATCTGGACGGTGCGCGCGGGGTCGAGCACCCCGTCCAGCACGGCCTGGCGGAAGGGGCCGCCATGGTGGAAGCGGCTGCCTTCGAGCTCGCCCGAGGTGTCGCAATGGGCGTCGATATGGACCATCCCCACGGGGCGGTCGCGGCCGAGGGCGCGCAGGATGGGATAGGAGATCGAGTGGTCGCCGCCGACGCTGACGGGGATGACGCCGGCCGCGTGGAGTCTGGTGTAGAAGGTCTCGATGTCCTCGATGGAGTCGGGCAGCGAATAGCGGCTGCGGAACGGCACGTCGCCCACGTCGGCGACCCGGAGTTCGGCGAGGGGCGCGAGGCGGTGGACGTGGTGATACGGCCCGATCCGCTCGACGCTGCGCACCGCGCGGGGGCCGAAGCGCGAGCCGGAGCGGTTGGTCACCGCGAGGTCCATAGGCACGCCGACAAGGGCGACCTGGAGGCCGCCGTAATCCGCGAGGTCGGGCGCCTCGGGGCGGTAGGGGGCATCGAGCAGGGTGGAGACGCCGGCATAGGGGAAGGCGCGGCGGCCATCGAGCTTGAAGACCAGGGAGATCGCCTTGCGGAAATCCGGGTCCTCGGCCTCGTCGCTGCGGCCATTGGCGTAGCGGGCGCGCAGGGCGGCCAGTTTCTCGTCGCTGATCATGCGGGGGCTCCTGGGATAGGTTCGTGAGCAATGCCCGCCCGGTGGCGCGCGATCAAGCCATGATGTGGGGTTCCCAGTCCGGCATGCATGCCAGATCACTGGAATAGGGCAGGGTGATGCCGCCCGCCGCTCCGGATTGGATGGCCTGGGCCGGATCGGGCCCGAGCGGCGCGCCGGCGAGCGCGGGCGCCAGATCCTGCATGGCGGTGGGATCGGCGGCCAGCGCGCCGAGGGTCTCGTGCATCGCATTCACGCCGCTCTGCTCGACGTCGATAACCACCCAGCCGGGGGCGTCGGGGTTGGGCACCGCGAACCCGAAGCCGGCTGGCGGTGGCGCGCCATGCTGGGCGATGGCGGCACTGACCGCCAAAGGGGCCTGGATGAGACCGGCGCCCCATGTGTCCGGGTCGCCCGCCAACGGCCGCGCGGTCTGCTCCATGTCCAGCATCACCGCCTGGGGCGTGAGGGCAGGGTTGGCCTGGAGCATCAGCGCCGCCACGCCCGCGGCCACGGGCGCGGCCGCGGAGGTGCCGAAGAAGGGGGTGAAGACGCTGGTGGGGACCGCGTCAGGCGCGATGACGTCTACCTTGTAGCCGAGGAAGGGGGCGGCGATGCGGTTGCCCTCGGCGTCGAACAGCACGGTGCCGGGGCCGGTGGCGGTGAAGGGTTCCGGCAAGCCATTGCCGCCGAGGGTCGGGGCGTTGGTGGCGGCGATGGCGCCGACGCAGATGGAATCATTGGAGAGAGCATGGCCGATCACGGTGCCGGAGCCGATGCCGGACTTGGGATCGTTGATGGTGATGCCCGTACCATAGGCGATGTATTTGAAGCGGTAGGGCGGCGCGGATGACCCGTTGCTGACGATTGCCAGGTGGAAATCGCTGCTGGCCGAGGTGTTGGTGTAACGGACCACCTGCACCGGATCGCCGCCGGTATGGTCGGCCATCGCGCTGGCGACCATGGCGTCGCTGGCGTCATAGATCGCCAGGCCGAGGCTGTTGGCCGAGGCGTGGCCGGTGCCGATGCTGCTGAAGGGCTGATCCCACTGCAGGTCGATGATGATGGTGGCGCCGGGGGCGAGGGTGATGCTTTGGCGCGCGGTGGGCTGGGTGGCGGTGCCGAAATTCATGGCCTGCCAGGTGCCGCTCAAGCCGGGCAGTTGCGCGGCGATGGGGGCGAACAGGCCATCGTAGAAGTTGCTGCCGGCGTTGCTGGCCGAGGTCAGGTAGGTGACGCCCTGGGCGACGACGCTGGCGACCGCGTCGGCGATGGGGCCGCCGAGCTCGAAGAACGGCTCATCGACATAGGTGACGTCATCGACGATCACCTTCGCGCCGGCGGCGGCGAGCTCGCGGATGCCGGCGGCGAAATCGGCCTCGCTGTTGAAGGCGGTGTGGAAGAGCAGCTTGGCGTCGGGCGCCTCCTGGTGGACCAGTTCGGCCATGGCGCGGCCTTCGTCGCTGCCGTTGGCCGGGCCTTCGGAGAGCACCTGCACCCCGGCCGGCAGGGCGCCGGAAGCGATATCGGCGGCATAACCGGCGTGGCGGTTGAAGCTGTCGGACAGGATGCCGACGGAGATGCCGGCGCCGGTGACGCCGAAGACGCTGCGGGCGAAATTGCCGAGAACGGCTCGATCCGCGGCAACGCCGACCGGGCTATCGAAGGGGGAAATGTTGTCGGAGAGGGCGTCGCCGGGGGCAAGGCCGGCCGAACCGGATGCGTCGCTATTGTTGCCGTCCCCGCCGGCGCCGCCCGCATTGCCGGGGTCTTCGAAGGACAAGACGGGGAATGCCGCATCCCCATTGAGCGGGCGGGCGACGTGCTGACCGCTCCCAGGTAGGAAGTTTGGCATCTTCCTGTTCCTTTCCGGCGTTTCATCGGCGTATGTCGGTATATCAGAGCGTGCTGCGCAGGTCCAATTCGATCATCTGGTTGGTAAAATCGCGACGAGGGGGGCGGGCGCGGGGACGCGGTGCGCGCGGTTTCAGCCGAATTGCTGGCCCTGCCAGTCCGGCATGATCGCCATCGGGTTGCTCGCCAGGGTGGCGCCGGCGGTGTATGCGGTGCCGAGAGTGACGGTCAAATCGGAGGCAGCGTTTCCGCCGTCGATCGCCACCGTGAAGCCGCCGGGGGTGGTGAGGTCGGCGGTGGCGGTGCTGTCCTGGGCGATGGTGGTGATGGCCCGCTGCACCGCGGTGACCGGCTCGGCATCGGGGGCGGCCGCGGCGATCCAGGAGGGCGAGGCCGCGCCCGGCAGTGTGAAGCCGAACCCGGCCGGCGCGAGCCCGGCGGCGTGAACCGTGGCCGCGAGGGCGCCCTGGACGGCGGTGGTGGCCTGGATGAGGCCGGCTCCGACCTGGTCGGGGGAGCCTGGTATCGCCACCGCGGATTGTTGCAGCAGGGAGGTGACCTGGGCGGGCGACAGGCCCGGGGCGGCTTGCAGCATCAGGGCCGCGACGCCCGCGGCCTCGGGGGCGGCGGCCGAGGTGCCGTAGAAGGTGCTGAACACCGAGGTGGCGACCCCGTCGGGGGCGAGGAAGTTGACCTTGTTGCCGGAGATCGGGACGGCGATGCGGTTGCCGCTGGGGTCGAACAGGAATTGTCCGGGGCCATATGCCGAGAAGGCCTCCGGGACACCATTGCCGCCGAGCGCCGGGGTGTTGGCCGCGTTGATGGCGCCGACCGCGTTGGCGCCCGGGGTGAGCGCGTGGCCGATCACGGTGCCGGAGCCCTGGCCGGCGTTGGGGTCGTTGATGGTGACACCTGAGCCGTAGACGATGTATTTCAGCAGGTGCGGCGGCGCCGCCCCGCCATTGGTGATGATGGCGAGGCGGAACGCGGTGCCGCCGGTGGTGTTGGTGAAGTGCAGCACCTGGACCGGGTCTCCCCCGGTGCGATTTGTCACCGCGCTGGCGACGATCTTCCCCTTGGTGTCGTAGAGCACGAGGCCGAGACTGTCGGCGGACCCCGGGCCGCCGCCGATGCTGTGGAAGGGCTGGTCCCATTGCAGGTCGATCGTGATGACCGCGCTGGTCGCGATTGTCAGGCTCTGGGTGGGTGAGGGCTGGCTGGGCGTGCCGAAATTCATCGCCTGGTAGATGCCGGGCAGGCCGCTCAGCGGGGTCGAAATGCCGCTGAAGGGGTGTTCGTAATAGGTGTTGCCCTCGTTGCTCGCGGCGCTGAAGTAGCTGACGCCGGCGGCGACGACGTTGGCCACCGCCTGGGAGATGGCGCTGCCCTGCTGGAAGAACGGTTCGTCGAGGTAGGTGACATCGTCGACGATGATGTTGGCGCCGGCGGCGGCCAGCGCGGTGATTCCGGTGGCGAAGTCGGCCTCGCTGCGAAAGGCGCTGTAGAACATCAGGTTGGCGCCGGGCGCCACCTGGTGGATGACCTCGGCCATGGCGCGGCCTTCGTCGCCGCCGTTCGCGGGCCCCTCCTCGAGGACCGTCACGCCCGCCGGGAGGGCGCCGCTGGTGACGTCGGCTGCATAGCCGCCGTGGATGTTGAAGCTGTCGGAGAGGATGCCGATGGTAATGCCGGCGCCATCGAGGCCGAAGACGGAGCGGGCGAGATTGGCCAGCACGGCGTGGTCGCCATTGGTGCCGACCGGGCTGCTGGCGGCGGCGACAGGTGTGTCGGCCATGTCCGGCGCGGCGCTGGCCGGCGAGTCGGGCAGGATGACCGATGCCGTGGTGGCGTCGCTGAGGGGCATCCGGAACGGGCGGATGAGAGTGGGGAGTGGCGAAGGCAAACCACGACTCCGGGCTCTTGCGAGCTGGCCGTCAGGTACCGGGGTTCACGCTGTCTCAATATCCGCCGGAGATTATCGTGAGCGGAGAGTGCATCTTGGAACCGAGATAAGTCCTGAAGAATGGGATTTGCCAAAATTTTCTTGGCAAATCCAATTTTAGGGATGAACGTAAATGAAGCCTTAGCGGGCGTCACAAAATCTGGGACATGCCTGATGATCCCGCGCCGTCACGGCCTTGCGGCGATGATCGGGGCGTGCTGCGGTCCGGTTCTTAAACGCCTGGGGAGGGGCAGATGACCGGGATTTTCGCACTCGACGGCAAGGTTGCGCTGGTAACCGGCGCCTCGCGCGGGCTTGGACGCGCCATGGCGCTGGCGTTGGCCGGATGTGGCGCGCATGTGGTGGTGAATGGGCGCAACGCGGCGGGGATCGCGGCGACCTGCCAGGCGATTGCGATGGCCGGCGGGGCGGCGACGGCGATGGCGTTCGACACCACGGACGGGGCGGCCGCCAATGCCGCGATCGGCCGCATCGAGGCCGAACTCGGGCATCTCGATATCCTCGTCAACAATGCCGGCTACGGCAATGGACGCACCGCGAGCGAGGCGAGCGACGCCGAGTGGGACGAGATCATCAACGTCGATCTCAATGCCTGTTTCCGCCTTGCCCGGCGCGCCGCGATCGGGATGAAGCGGCGCGGCTGGGGGCGGATCATCAACATCTCATCGATCAACGCCCATATCGCCCGCGAGGCCAACGCCAATTACTGCGCGGCCAAGGCGGGGCTCGAGGGCATGACGCGGGCGATGGCGGTGGAATGGGGGCCGGATGGCATCACGGTGAACGCGATTGCGCCCGGCTACATGATGACGCCCGATAATCTGGAGACGCCGCTGCGGGCGGACCCGGCGCAGCGCGCGCGCTTCGCCGAGCGGACAGCGCTGCGGCGCTGGGGGCAGGCGGATGAGCTTGATGGGGCCGTGGTGTTTCTCGCCGGGAATGCCTCGGCGTATTGCACCGGGCATGTGTTGATTGTGGATGGTGGCATGAGCGTGAAGATTTGAAGGAAGCGCTTCTTTTTTGAAAAAAAGAAGCAAAAAACTTTTGTCCGCTTCGTGCGTAACGCTCCCACCTATCCGCGACGAGTACGCCAACGGCATGGATGGAACAAAAAGTTTCGCTCTTATTGCGTCATCTGTTGAGATCTGCGATTCTACTCCCCGGCGTCAGGGGAACATCTCAGGTATGGACAAAGTGGCGTTTGGGCGGTGGCTTG